>JAIPFP010000240.1 GCA_021736575.1 Pirellula sp.
GTGAAGTCGAAGAGGCTCTCACCATCAAAGGCCGCGTCATTCCAGTGCTCGTCGACGACGCGTCACCCGTGCTTGCCAAAGCTTTAGTCGACCTTCCCAACATGGTGGAACTGGCGAGTTGCCAGGCAGCGAAACTGCGCACCGGGGACTGGGATACCGATTTCAACGCTCTGGTGAATCTCTTGAAATCAAAGGGCATGCTCGTTCTAGCGCAGCAAGACGATTCCGGCCAGAATGTCGACCGGGCTCGCCACGCGGAACAGCTTATCTCGCCCTACCAGCTCGCGATCCAGCAGCGATGGCAAGAACTGTGGTCCGGTGACGGCACCAGCAACAAACCTCCTTTCATCGACACGCAAGGGTTGCGGCTGCTACTGGACACAAATCGGCCTGAGCAATACTTGCATCCGGCCTATTTTCGCGTCGGGCGCGGAACGCGAGCGTCCATGGCCGAGCAAGATCTCGGTGACTGGGTTGAAGTGGATCGTAATGTATTGGCCGCGAACGAGCTGAAGGTCGCGGGAGAGTCGCGAGTGGACCTGTCGCGATTGGTCATTACGACCGACGCCGGCGTGGGCAAGACAACGACCATGCAGTGGCTGGAAGCCGAATTGAATCGACCTGGCGCGGCAACGGTCGCCTTCCATCTGACCTTCAGCCATGTACCGGCCCACGTGGATGAATTGCTTTGCGAACTTGCCCGAGGGCTACTGCAGAAACAACAACGCGATGGCGGGAGCGTGAATTTGCTGACACAAGACGACGCTGTTCGCATCATCGAGTCGCTGCGAGACGAAGGTCGTTTGGTCCTGATACTGGATGCCTTGGACCAGGAACCCGCCGACGGTTCGGCGGCGATACAGGTTGGCGAGCTCCTCCAAGACTCCTCTTGGAAACGTTGCCGCATCGTGATCAGCGGTCGGCCTCACGCCTTGCAGCGGCATTGGCAGGCGCTGTTTGCCAGTCACCTCGGTTGGGGTTGGCGGTTTGTGCAGGTCGACGAGTTCACGCCCGACCAGCAGCGGCAGTTCCTGGGCGTTGACCAGCGCGGAAAGAATCGTCTGGAATTGATTCCGCAAGAGGCACGCGAAATCCTCTCCACCCCGCGTGTGCTCTCTTACCTGCGCAAGCTGCCGGACGCCGAGCTCAGAAAGATCCGCACGGCAGGCGACGTCTATTGGCATTCGGTCGAGCACTTGCTGGTTGAGGGCATGCAGGGGAGCAAAGCAGCGAGACGAATCGGGCTAAAGATTGGCGAACCCACGCCGGAGAGAGTGCAGGCACGATCCAAACAGCGCGCACTGGAGCTGCTGGCTGGGCTCGCGTTCGAGATGACTTCGATGCCGATCCCTGGTGGCGATGGCGAACTTGCAGAGACACCTTCGATACCTAATTTCGACGGCGTTCCGAGCGGCCGCTTTCCCCGGTTCCGACAACAACTGCAAAAGAGGCTCTCGGCGGATGACTCGTTGGACCGGGATCTGGACGGCTTGGCGGCATTGAACGAGTTCATCTCACAGGGCTTCTTCGACACGACAGTAGAGGGCTTGCAGGAAGTCTACTGGCGTAACCGCACCCTTCAGGAATTCTTTACGGCCCTGTGGCTGTCGCAATACTGCACCGACGTCGACGCAAAACAACTTTGGGACTGGCTCCACTTGCCCGACCGTCCGGAGACCGAAGAGTATTACTGGGTCTGGCGTTTTGTCTGCGAGATGCACTCCAATAGCCGGGATCCTAAGTCGTGGCTTCGAGCGATCGAACCGATCTATCGCCCTGGGGACGGCACGGTCGCGGGTACACGACGTTCCAGCGAATTCATTTATCGCGCCTGGAAACCGCTGATGACGCTTGTCAAGCAGGCCGAGCCAGCGGCCATCGCCTTGCATGCTCGCTTCGTCGGTGAGTTCGCGAACGAGCTTCTCTCGGGCGTTCGCGGCACCGAGACGGAGCAAGTCGCAAGGCAGTTCTGCGACAGCTTCCTCGACATTCCCGCCGGTGAGTTCCAGATGGGGTCGCCGCCCGAGAAACAAGGCATGGGTGAAGCATTGCGGGACCGCTGGCGAGCGTATATTGAGGAGGACGGAGATCCCGTTGAACGGGCTAAGAAGCACATCGTCGGTTGGAGTTTCACGCCTGGCAAACGTGGTCAGCAGGAACAAGAGTACTGGCTCGAATGGTTCACCCAAATATTCAGAGACAAGGATCTGCAGCGACTTGAAACCAGTCAGTTTCCTAAAAACGAGACACCCGCCACGCCCGTGCAGACGGTCGCTGCATTTCGGCTGTGCCGCACCCCAGTATTGAACGATTGGTTTCGATTGTTCTCGCCGGGGCACGGGGAATCGGACTCCAGCTATCGCGATAAGTTTGAGGATGCCAGTCCCACGCCGGACTGTCCGGTGATCTTTGTCAGTTGGTACGACGCCTGGGCCTTTGCCCAGTGGGCTCGCTGGGAGGAGGGCCGGTGCCGCTTGCCTTACGAGTACGAATGGGAATACGCGGCCAAAGCTGGCACTCCGTGGGACCAGAACTACTGGTGGGGTGACGAATTTGATGAGACGAAGTGCAATGCGGAAAACGAGGTCGGACATACGACACCCCCCGTAGCTGCGCATGCCAACCCTTGGGGGTTGCAAGATATGCTTGGAAACGTGTGGGAATGGTGCGAAGACTGGTATTACACAGTGTACGACCCTAATAATGTGGAGGAAGGCTCGTTCCGGGTGATCCGGGGCGGGAGCTGGATTCTCTCCGCCGGGATTTGCCGGTCCGCGAACCGTTACAGGATCAACCCGTCGAACCGGTTCTACTACCTGGGCTTTCGTGTCGCCTTGAGTTCGTCTGGTCAAGAAATCAGCTCCGGTTTGGCGCAGCCCAAGCGATAGCGGAGCCTGGAACGTAGGCCCGTAGGAGCGTGCGTAGCCGCTCCGTAGGTGCCGGAGTGAAGGGCGGAGCGGTATTTAATTAAGGGGCAAGGGCGAAGCCCTGCCAACTCGCACCGGTTTGACACGCCGGGTTGCACTTGTTTACTGAAGGCTCGCTCCGTTTCGCCCGCCCATGGGAGTCGAGTATCGATCGACTTTGAGCCAATGGAAAGAATGGAACGAGGAAGTTTCGATGGATAGGGTTCCTGAGGCAACTGTTTCAACTTAACAATGCTGCGGATGGATTGACGATGGCGGTGGCGATGTCCTGCAGGAAGCGGGCGGCGGGGGCGCCGTCGAGGACGCGGTGGTCGAAGGTCAGGCTGAGGGTGAGTTGATGCCGGGAGACGATACTGCCATCGTCGAGGACCACTGGTTCGCGGCGAATGGACCCAAGACCCAGAATTGCAGTTTCGGGAAAGTTGATGATCGGTGTGAAGGCGTCGATCCCGAAAGCGCCCAGATTGGTGATGGTGAAGACGGATCCCTGCATGTCGGCGGCAGTCAGCTTTCCAGTGCGAGCCTGACCGACGAGCTGGCGTGACCTCGCGGCCAGTTCGATCAATGACAACTGCGCCGCGTTGCAAAGCACGGGGACAAGCAGGCCGTCGTCTGTGTCGACAGCCATACCGATGTGAACTTCGTTCTCGGCGGGCAACACGATCGCATCTTCGTCCCACCGACCGGCCAGCAGAGGATGTCGCCGGAGTGCTCCGGCAACCAGTTTCGTGATGATGTCTTGATAGCTTGGGATGGGCGATTCTCGACTGGTGGTTTTGAACTGCTCTCGCAGGTTCACAAGATTCGCAGCATCCGCTTTTGTCGTCAGGGTGACGGGCACCGTTTGCTGTCGACTGGCGACCATGCGTTGGGCAATCACTTTACGTCGGCTTGTCAGCGGAATGCGTCTTCCTGAGTCGGGCGCAGGACGCGCAGCAAGGACATCCTGTTCTCGAATTCGCCCTCCCGCGCCGGTGCCCGTGAGCTGCGTCCAGTCGATCTTCTGTTCAGCAGCGACTCGTCGCGCACGAGGGCTAGCGACCGGTGGCAGCGGACTCGGTAGCGGTTGTGAACTCGCACTTTCGATGTCTTCGGCAAGGATCCGACCGCCGCGCCCGGTTCCTGCGATCTGATCGAGAGCCACGCCGGCTTCCCTCGCCCTGCGTCGCACTGCAGGTCCTGCAGCAGGCGGCAACGCGGCATCCCCTGCGACTGTCTCTGATGGAAGCGAAGGAGTTCCTTTTGAAAGCAACTTACTTCCTCGATCGATCGCCGATGTGTCCAGTGTTTCACCGACAGGCAGCGACTCGCCTTCCGCGACGAGATATCCGACAACGGCTCCGACTTTGACTACGCTGCCCGGCTGAGGACTGTTCGCGGGGATCTGTAAGATGCCTGCGTCGACGGCTTCGATCTCTTGAACCGCCTTTTCTCCTTCGAGTTCGAACAGAGGATCACCTTGTCGAATGGTGTCGCCATCCTGCTTCAACCAGCCGGAGAAAACACCTTCCTCCATAGACCAACCCAAACGTGGAATCGTGATTTCGTGGACCATAATTACTCCTTCACCAATAGACGGATGGCGGCGGCGATATCGGCGGCGGACGGCACCACGGCGGCTTCGAGCGGCGGACTGTAGGGAGTCGGCGTGAACACTCCGGTCAGGCGGCGAATCGGGGCGTCGAGATCGTTGAATCCCGCGTCCATCACCTGCGTTGCGATCTCGGCCGCGAACCCACACGACGCTGGCGGTTCATCAACAATCAGCAGTCGGCCGGTTTTGGCGACCGATTGCAGAATCGTGTCGGTGTCGAGCGGTGAGATTGTACGGGGGTCGATGACTTCAACCGAAATTCCCTCGCGTTCGAGTTCCTCGCAGACCGATAGCGTGAGGTGCACCATGCGGGCCAGAGCCACGACGGTAACGTTCCTTCCGACGCGGGCGATTGCCGCGCGACCGAATTCAATCTCGTAGTCTTCCGTCGGGACATGCCGTTTCATCGTAAGGATTTCGCGATGTTCCAAAAACATCACCGGGTCGTCGCAGCGCAGAGCGTGTTTCATCAGCCCCTTGGCGTCGTAAGCGTTCGACGGCACAACCACCCGCAGCCCTGGCACTTGAGCGTACATCGCGTAGTAACTGCCCGAATGATGCGTGGCCGCTGAGTGCCCGATGCCGATACAACCTCGTAGCAACACAGGCATTTTCAATCGGCCGCTCGACATGTACTGCATCTTGGCAATCTGATTCACGATTTCGCCGAAGGAGTCGAGGATAAAGTCGGCAAACATGAAGTCGACTACGGGGCGAGTCCCTGTCATCGCAGCACCGCACGCGAGCCCCACGAAGCCACGTTCGGAAATCGGCGTATCACACAGCCGATCGGGGCCGTAGATTTCGTACAGTCCGGCCGTTGTCTTGAAGTTGCCGCCGCGAACTCCAATGCCTTCGCCCATGACGAAGATCCGTGGGTTGATGGCCATTTCCTCAGCAAGCGCCTCGTGGGTAGCTTGTGTGAAGCTGAGTTTCCGAGCCCCCGACTCTTGATCCGGCGATGGTTCGGCGTGCGGAACGATTGCGCGGACGGGTGAGTAAACATGCTCGGCGGCTGTCGATGCATCCGGTAGCGGGCTGGATTCGGCAAACTGCCGCGCCTCTGCGACAAGCGTCGCAACTTCCGTCTCGATGGCCTCAATCTGCGTTTCGGCGATAGCAAAATTGGTCAGCATTCGGTGCCGCAGCGACGCCATTGGGCAACGCTGCTTCCACTGATCGACCTGTTCACGCGTGCGATAGGTAAAGTCGCCCATCCCTTCAGCATGAGCTCTTGTGCGATACGTTTTGCATTCGATGAGCGTGGCTCCACCGCCGGAACGCGCTCGGGCCACCGCCTCGCGAGCGACCTCGGTCACAGCGAGAACATCGTTGCCGTCAACTTCGAAGCCTGGCAGACCGTAGTTAGCCGCTCGTCGACCGACATCGGGAATGCCGCTGGAATAAGCGAACGGAACTTCCGTGGCGAACTGATTGTTCTCACAGACGAACAGCACCGGCAGCTTCCAGATAGCGGCCATATTCAGGCCTTCGTGAAACGCGCCGTTGTTGACAGCACCGTCCCCGAAAAATGCCACCGCAACGCAGCCGGATTTCATGAGCTTCGAACTGTATCCGCCGCCGCAGGCCTGCAGAATGCAAGGCCCGACGATGCCGCTGGTCCCCATCATGCCGATTTCCGGCGAGAACAGGTGCATCGACCCACCACGCCCGCGCGAGCATCCAGTCTCGCGACCGAACAGTTCCGCCATCAGTTCACGCGGCGGCATTCCCTTGGCCAATGCATGACCATGTCCGCGATGCGTGCTGAAGATCGGATCGTCGTTCGTGAGATGCACGCAGACGCCCGTCGAAATGGCTTCCTGTCCGACATACGTATGACACGCGCCGAAGATCAGGCCACGCTGGTGGCAACGTGCGAGTTCCTCTTCGGTCTGTCGGATGATTTGCATCGTGCGATAGAGTTGAAGCAACAGTCCTTCGTCATTAGTCATTCGTCATTTGTCCTTGGTCATTCGCTTTTGGGCCGATGGAATTGAGGTAGGCATTTAGTTGAGGGGCTATTTTGTTGACAATCACTTTAATGCGATCGATGCGAACTAAAGACTAATGACCGCCTGGCGTTCCGCCAGCGTTCATGGCCATGTTGCCACCATCCATTGGAATAATTGCACCGGTGATCCAGGATGAGGCGTCAGACGCGAGTAGTACAGCAAGCCCCATAATGTCTTCGGGCTGACCAAGTCGTCCTGCGGGGATGCCATGAAGAAAACGGCCCTCAAGCGTTGGGTCTGACTGCATTCTCGCTGTTAAACTTGGGTTTACCACTTGCGCTGGCGTGACACAATTGACTCGGACTCCTCGATGGCTCCATTCGGTGCTCAATTCACGCGTCATTTGTATGACGGCTCCCATCGCCATACTATAGGCGATATGTCCACGACCGAGCGCTGTCGAGCTAGCCAGCGAACCGATGTTCATGATCGAGCCGCAGCCTTGCGCCAGCATGCGCCGGCCCGCCTCTTGGCACATCGCAAATCGGCCCACGACCAAATTCTGCAACACACGATTCAGATCAGTGATGGTCAATTCTTCAGGCTTGGCCAAGTGTCCGTCACCGGCAATATTTCCCAAAAAATCGATTCGTCCAAACTGAGTATCGACCTGTTGAAACAGTTCAGCGATGGCTTCTGGAGAGGAGACATCTGTTCCTGCCACCAGCGTCTTGCGTCCGAGTGCCTGTATTTGAATTGCGATGGCTTCCGCACCTGATTGATTGCGATCCACCAAAACAAGATCAGCTCCGTGCTGGGCGAGCGCAAGAGCGGTCGCCCGCCCCAAACCTTGCGCAGCGCCGGACACTACGGCGACTCGATCAGTCAAATCAAACAGTTTCATCATCTTCTCTTTTACTTTCCCCATACTTTACTTACCCCATCTGTCCCTATCTGTCCCTATCTGTCCCTATCTGTGCTCCGGCTTTGCCATCTGTGCTATCAACTTCGGGAGGTGAGTAGCACAGATGGCAAGGCCGGAGCACAGATAAATGTGGCCGGAGCACAGATAAATGTTATTTGTTTCCGTACCTTAGCGCGGTTATCTGACATTCTTTGATGCCGAAATTCGCAGCAACTCCCCAGGGGGTATTGAGCGTCTTCATGTGCGACAGTCCGAGGCTCTTGGCGAATTCGTTGCTTTCGAAGTGAGCAGTGACGGTCATCACGAACTTTCCTGCCACCACAATGCACTCCAGAGCACTTTCATGAACGACCTGTTTGTGAAACATGGCCGGCGCGATCGGCCGCACCGTTACATCGAGCTGACATATCGATAAGGCCGTGAGCAGCAAACGCTCTGTGATCGGCAAGCTGTATCCTGTGCGATGTTCTGCGTAGACCAAATGTAGCGCGTTGCGGATGGCGATCCCAATGTCACGGTCCGAACCGTCGATGTGGTTTGCCCAATAGGAAAAGTCTTCCGCGAGAGTCGACTCGACGGGATCGAGGATTCGTCGTTCCACGTGTACCCGGTCGAGTCCCATGTTGACGATGAGCCCCAAACGACTGCGCCGGGCTCGCAAGTAATCGAACAACTGCAATGATTCCGATGGTCCAATCGCTCTCGGTAACGCCTTGAGTTCGACGACGATCTCGTCCCAGCCTACAAAATCCGGGTAGAGCGTGTGCGCCACCCGATCTCGGATCAGCAATTGCACCGGAGGTTTGCTTGCAACCGGTAATCGCTGTTCATGGGTCCAAATCTCGAACGCACGCTGATAGGCCTCCTCGTTTCGTCCGAGTCCAACTTCATTTTGCACCGCAAAGAAGCCACGAATGAGTTGCTCAGTTTTTTCAACCAAAAAGTACTCCATCCTTATTTCTCCCATCTACTTCCCCATCTGTGCTCCGGCCTTGCTATCGACTTCGGAAGGAGAGTAGCACAGATAGCAAAGCCGGAGCACAGATATGACAGGGAACAAAGATAAGTCGGCGACTTGATATGCGGAAGAAACAGACGGCTATTTATCATGAGGACTCCAGCTTCTTATGGCAGTTGCCGCGAGCAGGCTGCCGGACATCAGGATCGCTGCCATCGACCAGAGTCCCATTAGTCCAAGTATGGAAGCTCCAAAGAAGCCGCCGATGTTGGCTACGGAATTGATGAGCGCGATGCCCCCGGCGGCTGCAACTCCGGAGAGGAATACACTGGGTAGCGTCCAGAAAACCGGTAGCATGCTCATCATACCCGATTGCGCGAGACATAATCCGGCCATTGCAATCAGCGGAGTTGGCCCCCACGCGACTATCGCCCATCCAATCGCCGCAGCTAAGGCCGAACCGGCCAAGTGCCAACGCCGTTCACCCGTTCGGTCGGAGCTAATGCCAACCAACGCCATGGCAACAATCGCACACAAATGCGGCAGCGCGGTTAGCAATCCGATCTGCACATTGGTAGCTCCCTGGTATTGCTCTTTGATCAATGTTGGAAAGTAAGCACCTCCCGCGTTCGTGCCGACCGCCACTGTAAAATAGATCGCAATCAGCAACCAGACGCGCGGCTGAAGCATCGCTTGCCAACGATCTGGCCCATGTTTCTCGCGCCGAACACGATCTTCTTCGGCAAGATGATCGACCAACCAGCGACGTTGATCGTCGCGAAGCCATCGAGCGTCGCGCGGAGAGTCCTGCAAATAAAACAAGACCGCTACACCTACCAAAGAAGTTGGTAATCCTTCTAGCAGAAACAGCCATTGCCAACCGTGCAAGCCGTTCATGCCGTCAAAGTGATCCATGATCCAGCCCGACAGCGGGTTGCCCAACACATTCGAAAGGCCAATGGCAAGCATGAAGAATGCAGTCATCTTGGCTCGCTGTCGATCGGGAAACCAGTAGGTGAGATAGAGAATGATCCCTGGAAAAAAGCCCGCTTCAGCAATTCCTAGTAGAATACGCAGAGCGTAAAACGTCCATATATCACTGGCGAACATCGTTGCTGCGGAGACCAGTCCCCAAGTGATCATGATCCGCGCCATCCACCGCCGTGCTCCAAACCTTTGCATCAGTAGATTGCTCGGCACTTCGAAGAGAAGGTAGCCGAGGTAGAACATCCCATAGCCGAGGTCGAACGCGGCTTTGCTCAGCCCCAGATCGTCCTGCATCGCTAGGCGCGCGAAGCCAACATTCGCTCGATCGAGTATGTTCAGCACATACAGCAAGCAAACGAATGGCACGATGCGCCAAGCCACTGTGCGAAGTGTGGAGGAAGGGAGTAGGCAATTGGCGGTAGGCAGTGGCCCAGAGCCGGTTGGATCCTGATATTCATTCATCTTTGCCATTCTCCTACTGCCTATTGCTCAATACAAAACAATCGCTCGTCCCGGGCCGCCATGACAGTCGCGTACTTTGACGGCCGCAAACATAAAATAGGCTCCCTTCATTGGGATCTTGTCAACATTCACCAAGAACTCGACGCCGACCATCTCACGGCTACCCAGTGCCCAATAAGTCATCAACGCTCGCTTCGGATCCACGCCACCTAGGTCGGGTGCATCGCTGGCTACGCAGCGAATGCCCTTTGACTTGAGGTAGACGATCGCGTCGGGGCCAGGCGCAGGCCAACCTTCGGATTTGCCTTGCAAGGGCTCAAGCCACATTCGTGGTTCGCCCGGTTGCGGTCGCAAATACTT
>JAIPFP010000241.1 GCA_021736575.1 Pirellula sp.
AGATCCATTCGTTCCAGAACAAAACATGGTTCCAGCATGGCTTGGGTTTCTCTACCAAACGGCCTGGTGGCATCGAAATGGCCTGTTCAAGATTGGCCGCCAGATAAGGATCGCGAGGCCGAAAGAACTTGGCTTTGCGATAGTTCAGAATCGCTCGCCCATACTCACCCGCTCGGTAATAAGCATTGCCCAAATTGTAGTAAACAACGCCGCTTTGGTATCCATCCTTGAGAATAGACTCAAACAATCGGGCCGACTCGAGATAGTCCTCCGGCTTTTTGGCTTCATCAAACAGCTCAAGGGCTTTGACGAAAACGCGTTGGCGATCCCCCGAATCGGAACTACCCGCATCGGAGCTAATAGCCGACGAGTCAGCGAAAACAATTTTCGTGAAAACAATCGAAGCGAAATAAATCGTAGAGAAACAAATCAACCAACGGGCGAGGGTGATCATCGCGGGCTCCGTTGTAGATAAGGTGCAATCCGATCGATTAACTGCGCTGCCTCACGTATCAACACCGTTGAATCCATTTCATCGCCCGCTCCATACTCGGATGACTCGATAGTGCTTAACAATTTCTCCACCGAGGCTTTATCGTCCGTCGGGACGTTTGCCGTCACCAACGCATCACGCACATCGGTAACTGTCATTCCATCGACGATTCGGTTTTGGGTGTCTGCAACAAGTCCAACGATTGCGGAGCGGACTGTCCTAAGCATTTCCTTGGGCTTCTCGACCATTTGCTTGGCTTCGTTCAGCTTCGCATGAGCCGCTCGAGTTGCTCTTTGCCTTCGCTGGCGGATGGTGTCCGAGGATGTTCGGCGAAGCGCCAGGACCGATAACATTCCCATTCCCATGGCGCACCACACGCCGGCAACCGCTAACATGGTTCGCACCAGACTGACGCGATCATCGCGAAGCTGCTGCGGATTCGTGATGTTCTGAAAGATACCCTTACTACTCATTTTGATGTCATTGCTGCTCCCTTTGGCCATCGCACCAACCAATTCAGCGCTACTTACTTGAGATGCCTCAGCGACTTCCAATGCAATGGGCTGCGTCGTGATCTCAACGAACTTTTGCGAGATAGGGTCGAACGTGGAAAGGGTGATCGGCGGAACGGAGACTCCTTGACGTTTAGGGCGAATTGCATAACCAAATTTCTTGGTGTCTCCTTCGACTCGACCGGTTGGGTTTGAATCGATAATGTCGAAGTCGCTCACAAATGGTTCGATCGAGCCAAGGTCTGGCGCGGACAACAGTTCAAGCGAGCCACTGTTGGCTCCCCTCTCAAAGTCCAAATTCAACGTCAAAGGATCGCCAACTCGCAGTTTCGTACGACTTGCAATCGCCTTGACACTGTAACTGCCGATACCTCCTGTAAATGTAGTTGGTCTAGGAGAAGGGACCTCTTTGACGAGAACTTGAATCGCAGGCGCAATTGCGACAAGCTTCTTTCCGTTGAAATCCGTTCCGTCGGAGCCTGTCACAAACGTTCCTTTGACAACCGCAGGACCGAACGTATACGTGCCGGTTCGTTCCGCCGTGAAGTTTCGAGTCATTTCATAAACAAAATACTCAACTTCGTTTCCTTCCAAGTCCTTGCGAGTCTCTCTCCCGCTTCGCAAATCAAATACTGCTGCTTTCGGTGAATCGAACAGTGAGCCGGACTGCGTGCTGAAGTCATTGATGGTAAAGCCGGCTCCGCTCTTGGAGAGCATGGACCGAAGCCATTCCGATTTATCGTCCGCCTTTAGACCCTCTGGGATATTTACCAAGTCCGTTTGCAAATGGGGCGGACGGCGTCGAAGGACCTGGACTGGATCAAATGAGCTATTGGGTATTGGTTTGACGAGTACTCGAAGCGAGACGGAAAACGATTGCGTGGGGAAAATCTCTGCTTGACTGGCGATCATCCGCACGATGACAAGATCCTGTTCTTCCGCTTCCTGCACGGTTATTTCAATCGGATTTGTCGCAAGTGATTTGCCATCGAGAGTTGCGGTCGAGGCTGGGATGGTTAACTTGCCAGACAACTTGGGCTTGAGTCGATATGTATAAATGTGGTTGTATATGTTTCGCTGGGACATCCGCCCGTTCAAAATCGTGGTGGATGACTGATTTCTAGACTCATCACCTGTTGGCTCAATATCAAATTCGAGGCGAACAGAGGAGAGATCGGGTTTAGGTGGATTCTCCACGTTTCGAATCTCGATTTGATATTCAACCGATTCGCCAATGAAAATCTCTTGCGTGTCGACGGACGCCTTTATCTTGGGAGACTGCGCCGAGAGCGGCACCGCGAAATGGATCAGAAATAGCAGGCAAAGGCATGTCCGACCAAAGTCAAAGTAGTAGGCACATTCCATGTGCCGTCCACCTAGAATCTTGGCAAAAGCTTGACTGCGGACGGCACGGCGGAGCGTGCCTGCACCTTTCGTCGGCTGTGTCAGTAAGAGTTGAGAAGCGAAATGCCGTTTATCCTCGATTCGATAATGCACTTTACCAATCCTTGTCCACTGGAGTTCGTCCCAGGATACGTGCTCGCAGTTCACGATCGCGTTCACGCTTGTCTTGTTCGCGTTCTCGAACTTTTCTGAGCATGTCCTCGATTCGATCTTTCGATACTTGATTCGGTTTCGGTTGCTGCTGTTCTTGTTCTTTCTTGTCTTTGTTCCCGTCCTTGTCTTTGTCCTTATTCCCGTCCTTGTCATTCCCGTCCTTGTCCTTGTCCCCTTCTTTCTCCTTGTCCTTGTTCTCGTCTTGTTTCTTTGGATCTTGCTTGTCTTTGTCGGTCTGCTGGTCCTTTTCGTCCTGACTTTTCTTGTCTTCGTTATCTTTCTTTTCGTCGTTCTTATCTTGATTTTGTTGCTGATCTTGGTTGTCTTTTTTATCTTGTTGATCCTGTTTGTCTTGTTCTGGATTCTTGGGTTGTGCGTCTTGAATTTCTTGAAGGATTCGTCTTGCTTCTTCTGCGTGAACCGACGCGCGATTTCGGTCTTTCTTTTTGATCTGCTCGGACGCCGACTCCATTTGCTCAACCGCGCTGGGCGCAAGCTCGATGGCTTTACGGTATCCCGCCTTTACTTCCTCCGGATCTATCTTCTTGGGCTGCTGCGGATCTTGGGGTTGCTGTGGATCAGGGTCGGGCGGAACGGTTTCCGGTTGGGGTTCTGCGTCCATTCGACTAAGCTCTGCCTCCGCCTTGGGAGCCAACAAGCGAGCTTTTCGAAGGGCTTTTTCTTGAGACTCTTGAAGGTCATTCCAGTTCGGTTCTTCGACCGCGAGTTGTTGCGGCGACGCAGGTGGCGACCCAGGTAGCGACGAAGATGAAATCGGATCATCGATAGCCGTGGTTGCATCTGACCCATCGTTTTTTTCTACTGCTGCGAGCCCTAACCTTTGGGTGATTTGAGTTTGGTCACCGAGTTCCTTTGCGAGCAGTGTATGGAAGTTAATGATTGCATCCCAAATGCGATCCAATTCCACCTGTGCAGCTTTCTGTTCCGCAGCCGCATTCGCGGGATTGGAACGCGCCAATTGCGACGACGCGTTTGCCATCTTTTTTCCAGCTTCATCGGCCCAACTTTGCAATAGTGCAATACCTTCCTTGAGCTCCTTTGAACTTGGTGCCGTTGCTGCTTGCGGCTGAGGCGGTTGCGGCTGAGGCGATTGCGGTTGACCTGAATCTTGTTTCGGACGCAAATCCGAATCGATCTTGTCGCGCAAGACAGGTATCTCCTCAGCCAGCTCGTCCTGGATTCGCTTCAGTTCTGCAAACGTGTCGGCAGACGTGTTGGGAACAAGCACTTCAACGGAATCTTGAATGGCCGTTTGGGCCTGGACGATGTAGTCAAGAAACTGCAACAAGTTGGTTTCATTGCGGCGTTTTTGCCTATCCAATTCATTCCACTTGTCCGTGTAGAATTTGATCCATTGCCGAACGAGTTCAATATTCTTTCTGGAGGGGGTGTGTTTCGGGTCTAACTCCAAACAATGCCTATAGGATGCGACGGATTGCTTTAGCGATTCGATGATCTCTTTTCGCTTGTCAACTGCCACGCTTTCAGGCTGATCGCCCGCTGTGGATCGGGCCTGTTCGGACGAAAGCATTCCCAAGTTGAAGTGTGCGGCGGTCGCAAGGTTTCGGTCCTGGCTAAGTCCGGCCTGTAAATAACGCTCCTTTGCCTTGTCGAAGTCACCCTTGCGATGAAAGGCACAGGCTTCATCAAAAATCGCTACATTGGCTTTTGGCGATTTTTGCTGTTCGAGCTGCGATGCGGCCAAAGCGAATGCATCGTGAGCTTCGTCAAATTTCTGGTCGGCAAAAAACTTTATCCCTTCTCGGACTTTGGATACGGAATCGTCCGCTTGGAGCGGCACCCCAGTAACAAGGCCAAAAAAGACGCCGAATCCTATTTGGGCGACGGCTGCCGCAGAACTGCGAATTGGCTTAGGTATTGGCATCGCTGATTTGGGCCTCCAACCGCTGCGGAATGGGATGATAAACATATCGATCAATAGGGCTAACAACGCGATCGCCAAGAATATCTGAAATCGTTCGGTTCGTCGAATTCTAGTTTGACTTGTCGAGTCATCGCCGCGACGTCCTTGAAGGTATTTTGTATAGAGCTCACCAAGATCATACGAACGCGTACCGGCTGGTATGTAAACGCCAGAGGTCTTTAAGGCGATTTCCTGCAACAGAGTGCCATCCAGTTTGCTCCATACCTGCTCCCCTTGATGTTCTACGAACAAACCCGACTTGTCTTTCTGTGGAATTCGCGAACCTTTCTCCGCATCACCGAGACCGACGGAAAAAATAGTAACTTGGCGTTCGGCAGCGACCGTGGCCGCTTCGAGAGGATACGACTGTTGGTCGTCGCCATCCGTAATGAGCAAGATCGCTTGGTCCCGTGCTGAGTTGGATTGAAACACCTCTAACGATTTGCGAATCGCGTCTCCGATGGCGGTTCCGCCTCGCGGAGCGCTATTCGGATCTAGTTCGTTCAGAGCTCGACGAAAGGAATTGTAGTCGACGGTTAGAGGGCATTTGACGACTGCTTGGCCTGCGAAAGCGATCAATCCAATTCGCTCCCCTTCCAGGCGATTGACCAGTGCAGAAACGTCCGCTTTGGCACGTCCGAGTCGGGTCGGAGCAACATCCTCTGCAAGCATGGAACGAGACACGTCGATCAGTACATACAAATCGCTGCCGCGAGGAATGATTTGTTCGTATTGTTCGCCAAATCGAGGTCCTGCAAGTGCAACTAAGCCAGCCACAATCGCGACTTCACGCAATGCCAACTTGATCCAGAAACGGAGTGCGGAAGGTTCCGGTAAAATGCGATCCGACATCTGTTTTGCGACAAATAGTTGTCGCGCGCGAACACGTCGCGATTGTGAATAGAGGGCCAGCACAAGCCATCCAATGCACAACGGTAGAATGAAGTAAAGGGCTGTCGGGTTTTGCCAATCCATAATGTTATTCCGTTACGGAAGCGAACGAAATCGAGTCTCAAGAAGTATATTGACCAAAAGTATTAATCCTAAACCGATCAATGCAAACCAAGGAAATAATTCTGAGTATTGCGAATACTTGAACTCCTCGAACTGGCTTTTTTCTAATTGATCGATTTGGGAATAAACTTTCGAAAGCCCTTCCGAGTCCGAGGCGTTGAAATAGGTTCCGCCGGTTTGTTCAGCCATCTCGCGCAACAGGTCTTCATCAATTCGGAATTGGACCGGGACCAAAACGCGTCGACCATACTCATCTTCCTGCGGCATTGGAACAACTCCATTGCGACCAATCCCGATCGTATGAATCTTGATCCCAAGTTCCTTTGCGATGCTGGCTGCCTCACGAGGGTCTACCGTTCCTGCGTTGTTGTCGCCATCGGTCAGCAGAACCAAAACCTTGCTCTTGGCTTTCGAATCGCGAAGCCGATCCACACCCAAGGCAACTCCATCGCCGATCGCTGTCGCCAGTTCTTCCTTGAGTGTCTCTTCGTTGATGACGCGGCCCTGTCGATCCCGAATTCTCTTTGGAATTTCGAGACCCTTTACGATGTCGACCAACGCACCATGGTCGAGGGTTAGCGGACACTTGCTGTCTGCAAAACCGCCAAAGGCAATCGTGCCAACTAAGTCGTCTTTCCGACCGGCCAAACCCTTGGAACGCGAGCCTTGGATGAACTCGCTAATCACATGCTTGACAGCAGTCAATCGACTGACATCCTCTCCCTTGAGCTGAAAATCGAGCGCATCCATGGAACCTGAAACGTCCAACACCAATTCAATCGCGATCCCCTCACCGCGAATACGAGATTCCGATTTGCCCGACTGAGGCCTCGCAAGCCCAAGCACAATGAGGCACAACCCAACGCCATAAACGACAGGGAGCAGCCTTCGGAACCGTTGCATCGAAGTAACGGGAATCGATTTCAAATCAGAGATGCTCGAAAATATGGCGGACGGTCGAATGCGACGTTGAGATCTCCACCAAACGCAACCCACAACGATGGGTAAGACCAGAAGCCACAGCCATGATTCAAATCGGAACGCTTCCATCGTTATCGATAGTCTCCTACACTCAACGCCGGCGCCGTCGGCTTCGTTGCAATGAATTCTCGGGCACGGACGATCGACAATTCGACTTGATCTCCGTCGGGTTTCTGGCCCGCATACTTGACCATATCCGCCGCTTCGAGAAACTCCTTGAGGCGAAGCGATTGGTCTACCGCGAAAACCTCGGTCGTTCGCGAGTCGCGCAAGAACTCTTCCGTAGTTTGCTCCGGCGCGCGAATACCGGTGCTTCCCTCGATATACTCTCGCACAATGCCCGTTAGGCGAAGATAGAAATCTTTGAACAGTCCCTTGGCCAGCAACTCTTCGGAAAGCAATTGCTGAAGTTGCATGCTCGCGATCTCTTCGGGCGACTGTTTCGGAGGCTGAGAGACTTCTCCTTTTTTTCCTCGCGTCGCCCACAATAATGCAGCGAATATTGCGACAAGAAAAAATGCGGGAACTATCCAAATCCAAGAAATCGTGGACTCGATTGTTTGCGGTGCAACCATCGGTTCAAGATTGGCTAAGTCAGGAACCGCATCGCCAAACTCCGAAGTGATATTGACCTCAATGGGTTCGGACTCGATGCGAGACTTTGTTCCGGTTGCTTCCGAGTCGGGACGATTGTCGGTGAATTCGATCGCCAGCGAACGTATCAAATGCGTGCCAGTGTGCACCGGTTCTAACCTATAACGAAAGAGTCGGCTATTCGGTTCTAGCGAACGGCCGAACATATCGGTGTTGCGTTCGCTATAGTCGCGGACCAAAAAATCTCCAACCGCTTGGCCGAAGGCTGGAGGCTCAAAGAGAATCTTGTCTTGGGCGGAAACGAGGATTTCCATGTCGACGATGTCGGAAAGTCGCGGCTCAGACGGCGAGATGCGAATCGTCATCTTGACAGGACCTTTTTCGGCAACCTTCTCAATTGCAGATCCAGCAGCGACGGGCTTGCTGGCAACATTCTTGGATGTGCATCCTAATTGCAGCATCGCGAGAATCATGCACCCAGCGGTTAGAACCGTTTGTACTCTACCTGCCAATGGGGTGGCTTTCGCGGATAGCTTGTGAATTTTTGGATGGTTCATTTTTTGGCGGCAATTTGGTAACCCGACACGTAAGCGAGGAGCCGACTGCAATCCCTCGCTCACGCGTCGGGTTACCAAATCACGGCCTAGGAGCGAAAGGTGCGAGAACTTGACGCGTACTTTCGCGGAGCGAAAGGCTACAATGAACACAGTTCTCATCGTTGATGCTCTCGCATACGAAAAAACCTTTGCAGACTTGTCGCATACGATCGATCGGTGCGGATCTCAAGCCGATCCACTTGGGCTCGTTTCAGTCCATTCGTTAGGTTGCTCTCACGATCTCTGGCAGCTTGGGCAAACAAAGCTCGGACCTTGGGGTGACGCGTGTCCAACTCTAACAATTCGTCGGTTTCGGCATCGCGAAGCGTAATGAATCCGACATCTGGGATCTCAAGCTCGCGTGGATCTTGAAGCGTCACCGCAATGCAGTCATGCCTTTGATTGGCGACAGATAGTGCTTTCGAACAATCGGCGCCAAGGAAGTCACTCATGACGAATACCACACATCGTCTTCGTTGGACGCGACCGAGGTACTCGAGCGCCTTGGTGATATTGGTTTCAGCTTTGATGGGCTCGGCAGCGAGCAGTTCGCGAATCAGTCGCATCACATTTCCACGTCCCTTGCGTGGCGGAACGTATTTGACCACTTCGTCAGCGAAAAACATCAAGCCAACTTTGTCATTGTTTCGAAGAGATGCGAACATGAGAACGGCAGCAACCTCAACGGCTGTTTCCATTTTGCTCAGGCTTTGCGAACCAAAGGCTCCTGACGCAGAAATGTCTACGGCGATAAAGACGGTCAGTTCGCGCTCTTCACAAAACGTTTTGACGTATGGGACTTCGGATCGCGCTGTAACATTCCAGTCGATGCTGCGGATTTCATCTCCGGGCACGTATTCGCGGACAGCATCGAACTCCATGCCGCGTCCCTTGAATGCGCTGAGGTACTCACCGGCCAACAAATCGTTGACCTGTCGCCTCGCAACGATATGGATGCGGCGAACTTCCTTTAGGACGTCTTCCAGTTCACGTGCAGCCATGTTGATTTACGGAACCGGAACGGATTCGAGGACTTTTCGCACAATATCATCCGAGGTCATCTGCTCCGCTTCTGCTTCGTATGACAAGATGATTCGGTGCCGCAGCACTTCGAACGCAATGTCCTTGACATCCTGCGGAGTGACATAACCTCGACCGGCGAGAAATGCGCTTCCTCGGGCGGCCAAGCACAAATTGATCGACGCTCTGGGGGACGCGCCGCATTGAATCAATGGCTTTAGCTCCTTTAACTTGAACTCATCTGGACGTCGGGTCGCTGCAACAACGTCCAGAACATAGTCCTTCACTTTGTCGTCCATGTATAACGATGCCACAGTCTGCTTGATTTCGACAAGTTGCGATGGTTCTAACACGGGTTGCACTTCCCGCCAAACATCATCGAGAACGGAATCGACCACCTTTCTCTCTTCGGCTTTGGTTGGATAGCCAACGACGACTTTGAGCATGAATCGATCCACTTGAGCTTCGGGCAGCGGGTACGTTCCTTCTTGCTCGATTGGGTTTTGCGTTGCGAGTACGAGGAAAGGCTCATCCAGCGGATAGGTTGTGTCTCCAATCGTCACTTGATGCTCTTGCATGGCTTCGAGCAAGGCGGACTGGACTTTGGACGGAGCTCGATTGATTTCGTCCGCCAAGATCAAATTGGCAAATATCGGACCCTTTCGTGTTCCAAACGACCCTTCCCTCGGATTGTAGATCATGGTCCCGATCAAGTCGGCTGGGAGCAAGTCGGGGGTGAATTGGATGCGATTAAACTTGCAATGAATGGCGTTGGCTAAGGCTTTGATGGCTGTGGTCTTGGCAAGTCCCGGCAAGCCCTCGAGCAACACATGCCCACCGGTGAGCAGGGCAATCATCAATCTCGAAAGCATCGCATCCTGTCCAACAAGCACCTTGCGGACCTCGGACCGAACTCGCTCCAGGTGATCTGCGTGTTGCAGTACCTGCTCCTTGATTCGTTGAACGTCGACACTCATAAAATTGGGGATACCTTATTCGAACTGGTGCGTTTTCAAGATTTTGTGTTTGAGAGCGTGAAAAAACAAGCTCCGGAGCCAGGATGCGGAAACAGTATACGTTCGCATAGCGGGCATGGGCAATACGCATCCTTTCGCTGATCAGTTTAGGGAAATTATGTTGAGATCACGCGAATCAACCGTGAATGGGCTCAACCACTCGCGAAACATCCCGCAGCTGCGTTTTGCCCTGGAACAAATTTGCGATTTCGTTGGGAAGCTGACTTTTTGAGGCTCTCTGGCGAGCCTGCTGCGCTTCCACGACCAAAGTATTTTTTGAAATTCCACACCAAGTCGCACCACATCTGTCCCTCTATTCCAATCCTTGCAAGGATAGGAGCAAGATCTTTCGGAATACTGGGTTTTTCTAAGCTGCCAACACGCTGGCGACCCGTCCAATCCAGC
>JAIPFP010000023.1 GCA_021736575.1 Pirellula sp.
CTCGGGTCTTGGCAGAACATAGCCTTCATCATTCGGCGTCGCTCCACGAACAGATTACTTACGCATTTCGAAATTTATTGAGCCGAATTCCACGCGATCGGGACTTGGGCATTCTCCGCGAAGCAATGCGGAAACAGATGGTCATCTACTCAGCCGATGGTGCGTCGGCCAGGTCCTTGCTCGATATCGGATTTGCAGCCCGCGATAAATCCCTTAATGAGTCGGTGCATGCGTCAATGACTGCGGTTTGCTTGGCAATCATGAACTTAGATGAGTCGCTCACACGCGAATAACTCCAGCAATGGGACGATACCTATGACAAACGTATTTCACGAAAACCACGCACGCGTTAACCGTCGACAACTATTCGGTTCGGCCGCCAGCGGAGTGGGCGTAGCGGCACTTGCATCTCTACTCGGTAGTGGACAATCCCACGCGGACGATGCCTTCGTTCCGCCAATGGGAAACGGGATTCCCGGTCTGCCGCACCATGCGGCGAAAGCAAAGCGAGTCGTGGTGCTCTGGCAAGGAGGTGGTCCATCTCATATCGATCTTTTCGATGACAAGCCGGTGTTGCGAGAGATGTCTGGCAAAGACATCCCGGAGTCGATCCGCGGCGCTACACGCTTATCGACAATGTCCAGTGGGTATGGCAAATGGCCGTGCGTCCCTGCCATCAAGCCATTCCAATCGTATGGCAATTCCGGAATTCCATTGAGCACGATGATTCCCAAACTCGGTGGCATTGCGGATGAGTTGACGGTGGTGCGTTCGATGCATACCGAAGCGGTCAACCATGCGCCTGGTGTGACCTTGTTTATGACAGGCTCACAAGTGCCGGGGCGCCCGAGCATGGGGTCTTGGCTTTCGTATGGATTAGGGAGCGAAACCGAGGAACTGCCCACGTTTGTCGTGATGACTTCCAGCGACAAAACAAAGACCTGCGGGCAACTTTTTTTTGATTATTACTGGGGGAGTGGTTTCCTGCCGAGTCGCTTCCAGGGTGTTCGGTTCCGGAACACGGGCGATCTGGTCCCGTATTTAGCCAATCCAGCCGGTGTAAGCAAAGACGCTAGGCGGGCACTGCTGGATGACATCGCAAACATGAATGCGGAACATCTAGCAGACTATGGCGATCCGGAAATCGACACTCGAATCGCGCAATACGAAATGGCCTTTCGGATGCAAACCAGCGTCCCAGATCTCATCGATTTCTCCAACGAGTCCGCATCGACCATTGAACGCTATGGTCCAGATGCGTTGTCCAAAGGCACCTTTGCCAATAATTGCCTTGTGGCTCGTCGGTTGCTCGAGCGCGGAGTGCGTTTTGTACAACTCATGCACGCGGGCTGGGATCAGCATGGCAATCTATTCACGCAACTGGAACAGCAATGCAAAGACACAGATGCTCCATCTGCTGCTTTGGTCCAAGATCTAAAGGAACGCGGCATGCTGGACGATACGCTGGTTGTGTGGGGAGGCGAGTTTGGCAGAACTCCCTTCGGACAAGGAGACCCGGCAAAGCCGACGGGGCGCGATCATTTTGGCAAGGCATACAGTTGGTGGCTAGCCGGAGGTGGAGTCAAAAAGGGAAGCATCTATGGAGCAACCGACGACTACGGTTGGAACATCACCGAGAACCCGGTCCATGTTCACGACATGCAAGCAACGATAATGAACTTGTGCGGCGTCGATCACACGCGTTTGACCTATCGCTTTCAAGGCCGTCAGTTTCGCTTAACCGACGTCCACGGCGAAGTAGTCAAAGGCATCATCGCCTGATTGGCTTTTTCATGACACAAGGTCATGGGGGCAAAAGCCGCATAGCTGTCCATTGTACGGAATGGTGACCTACTAGCCACCAAAAGGGCACAAGGTCCACAAAAAGTTTGAAAGTTCAATTCCACAGATCATCCGGTTTGTGGCTTTTGTGAATTTTTGTGGCTAGGAAAAATGTTGGTCGGTGCGACGGCAGGGTTGATTACGAACGCAAAAGGCTCAACTAGCAAAGATTGACCAAGCAGCTCCTTGCCAATTTTACCCTCGCGATTTTTCGAGCAGCACCATCATAATCATGGAAAGCAAAGCACGCAGTTCATCATCTTCATCTAGTTCGGCAAGCTTTTCAATCACAAAATAACGCTCAAGAATGGATGGCTTTTTTGTTGCTCTAAGGGCCGGTGTACCGTCTGCCAGCGAGATGAGATATGTTGGATTAAGAAAGTAAATGAAGACAAAGCCAACGATTGGAATTTCGCTTAGCAATGACTCCAGGAGTTTTTTCCATGGAGCTTCCTCGCGAATGTGCATGTCGACACGCTTGTCTTCGATGACCTCATAGTGTGCGGACCAAAGGGAACGCATTCCGTGCCTTCGCACCGATCCCCAGTCGCTTCCATCCGCACCTGTGAAACTGTAGTTGGCAGAAAAATCGATGATGCGATCCGCGTTAATCTCAAACAGTTTCTTGCTTTGCGATGAGTCAGAAAACACTTCGATCTTCTCTTTGAATCGAAACATCCTTTGCTTAACAAACAGAATAGAATTTCCTGTGGCATCACGTACCGTGATTTGCTGGGCGAGCGAGAAAATCGTGAATCGGAGATCGAGCGGATACTGCATTAGAGTATACCTTTTGAACTTGGGACGCCGGTTTGCCGCGGATCGATTTCACACGCGATTCGAATCGCGCGGGCGGTTGCTTTGAAGATCGCTTCGGCGATGTGATGTGTGTTGCGACCATGGATCAACAGGATATGAAGATTGCACATGGCATTCGACGCAAAGCCTTGCCAGAAATCCTCGACCAATTCGCTATCGAAATCGCCGATTTTGGGTGATGGCATTTCCGCTTGAAAGACCAGAAACGGACGTCCACTAAAATCGATTGCCGATGTGACCAAGGTCTCTTCCATCGGTAAAACCATATGTCCATATCTGCGAATCCCGTGCTTGTTTCCCATGCAATGATGGATAGCTTGGCCTAAACAAATCCCTACATCTTCCGTCGTGTGGTGGGAGTCCACTTGCAGGTCACCCACCGCGCGAACGTCGAGATCGATCAATGCATGTCGAGCCAACAAGACGAGCATATGATCCAAGAAACCAACGCCGGTGTGGATATGATTGAGTCCGGTTCCGTCCAAATTTAACTTGAGCTCGATTTTTGTTTCTGCCGTTTGGCGGGAAATACTGCTTGAGCGATCTGATGTCATTGTGAATCGTTTCCGTAACGAGATGCGTTCGCATTCGGGTAAAGTTCGCAGGAATGGTTTAAGTACAATCGAGCTAAACGTCTAAGTTTCGGACATCGAGCGCATGTTTTTCGATGAATGCGCGTCGCGGTTCGACTTTGTCGCCCATGAGCACGCGGAACATCTCATCTGCTGCGGCAGCATCTGTCAGTTGCACTTTAAGCATGGTTCGATTCGAGGGATCCAATGTGGTTTCGCGAAGCTCCTCTGCGTTCATTTCACCCAACCCTTTGAAGCGAGTGACCGAAAGCCCACGTCGGCCTGATTCACGAATCGCAGGAAGTAAGCCCCGCAAATCGTCCAGCCCTATCGCATTCTCTTCGCGATAAAGATAGAAGCGTGAATCGGTTGCACCTGTTCGATCTTTGGGAATGAGCTGTTCTACGGAAAACCCAAACTCGGCTAAATCCTTTAGGCCGGAGTTAATCGTTCGCACTTCGTACAATTCGGAAACGTGAGCACTTTGAGTTTTGTCACTGTTTGCCGGTTCGACTTTCGGCTCAAGGGGATCGGTGGATGGGACCGTGGCTTCTGGAGTGGCTTCGTTAAGGAGGACCTTTCTGGAGGCCATAAACAGGTCGAGCTTGTCTCGCGTGACAAACCAATGATCTTCCGTACCCAAGTCCAGATGAAACACGGGTAATCGTCCAGTTTCTGGATCCATTCGTTCTGTATGAACTCGCAACGAAATGCCACGGCGTTCCAAGGTCAACATGGCGTCTTCCATGGCCGCAAGGGTTGCGCATAGTCTACGCATCTCTTGCCCCTCGAATTTGCGATTGTTTTCATCGACGAAATGGCTGTCGTTGAGGCCTCGTTCAAGCAACTGGTGCTTCATTTCCTCTTCTGTTTGAACGTAGTAACGCTCTTTTTTGCCACGCACTACGCGGAACAGCGGCGGTTGTGCCAAGTAGACGTGTCCACCAGCGACCAACTGATACATTTGCCTATAGAAAAAGCACAAAAGCAGCGTGCGAATGTGCGAGCCATCGATGTCAGCATCCGTCATGATGATGATCCGGTTGTAGCGACGTTTGGCGATATCTTGATCGATCCCGATGCCGCTTCCAATCGCTTGGATCATGCTCATAACTTCTTCATTCGCGAGTACTTTATCTTCTCGACTCTTGTAGGCATTAATAATTTTGCCCCTGAGAGGCAGGATCGCCTGCGTATCTCGGAACCGACCACCTTCCGCGCTTCCACCTGCGGAATCGCCTTCGACAAGATAGAGCTCGCACTCTTCCATTTTATTGCTGATGCAGTCTCTCAGCTTGCCGGGCAATCCGCCCCCGCCCAAGACATTCTTTCTGTTTCGAAGAATGTCCTTGGCTTTCTTGGCCGCTTCACGAGCCTCTGCCGCGAGCAATCCTTTCTTAACCAACAATCTGGCGTTCTTTGGATTTTCCTCCAAGTACTTTGCGAGACTGTCGCCCACGACCGAGTTGACGATCCCCTCAACTTCGCTATTGCCTAACTTTGTCTTCGTTTGCCCTTCGAATTGCGGATGTCCCACGCGAACCGAGATGACGCAGGTAAGTCCTTCTCGAAAATCATCACCCGTTGGGGTTAGATCCTTGAATAAATTCTCTTTCTTTCCGTACGCGTTGAGCGTTCGTGTCAGTGCAGAGCGAAATCCGGATACGTGCGTTCCGCCTTGAAGCGTGTGGATATTGTTCACGTACGAGTGAAGGTTTTCCGTGTATTCCTCTGAATACTGCAGAGCAATTGCATAACCGAAGTCATCTTTCTTACCTTCGATTAAGATAACATCTTTGTGGACAACCTCACTTGCTCGGTTCAAGTGCTCGACAAACTCAACAATTCCACGTTCGTAATAGAAATCATCGCTCTGATTGGTTCGATCGTCCCGAGTCTTGATCCGAACGCCGCTGTTCAGGAACGCGAGCTCTTGGAGTCGTTTGGTGAGCGTGTCGTAGGAAAACTTGGTGTTTGGGAAAATCTGACCATCCGGTTTGAAGGTGGTCTTGGTTCCCCGTTTGGTAGTAATTCCCGCCTCGCGGACAGGGCCTGTCGCGACGCCGCGCTCATAGGACTGGGTCCAAACCTTTCCTTCTCGATAGACCTCAACCTCGCACCATTGAGAGAGGAAATTCACGACCGTAACGCCGACACCGTGAAGACCGCCAGAAGTTTGATATGCTTTTTTCTCAAATTTTCCGCCGAATTTGAGAACAGTCATCACTCCTTCTAGGGTGCTCATTTCCTTTTGCATTAGTTCTGAAAGTTGGGCATGTCGGTCAACCGGAATGCCACGACCATCGTCTTCCACGGTTACTGAACCGTCCGCATTGATCGATACGTTGACGGATTTAGCATAAGCCGCCATCGCTTCGTCGATCGAGTTGTCAACAACCTCATAAGCAAGATGATGCAGCCCCGCGAGGGTGGTGTCTCCGATATACATCCCTGGACGCTCACGGACATGCTCAAGGTCGTTCAGATGTTTTAAATCTTCACCGTCGTAGCCATCAACCCCCGCATTCGATGGTCCAATTATTAGTTCGGATTGTGGATCGATAGGTAGGTCGCTGGCAGCGTTCATAAAGGGTCCGGTCGGTGAGAATTCCATTCAAAGCAAAACTGCGAAAATCCCAATGATTTTCGACGTCCAAACAATGTCACTGAGTATACCGAATTCTGCCATTTTGTGACGGGGGAAGTCGATGTTTGCAGTGTATTCGCAAGAGTTTTTGTGAACGTCCCATCGAGCATCTCTGCGGAATTTTGCTCGGGTGGCAAACCGCTCGACGCTGCTCGCGACCATGTCTTATGTTAGGCGTTCAAGAAGGGTTTCCTTTTGACAAATAACTCGCAAATCAAGTCTTTGGGGGAGCATTTTTTACGATTGACCTTATGCGAATTGCATCTAAGATGATGCTTTATGTGCAAGTGCATGTGAAGAACCGTTTGACTTTTTGCGGTTCAATATTTCAAAGCCAACAGCGGTTTGCGGATGTCTTGATTATTGTCAGTGCATTACGTCACAGTCATGGCTTGAATTTCAAATCCTTTAAACCGTAAGGGAATAGAGTTCATGGTTGATATAGAACGCGTCGTAACCTTAGATGAATTGATGGACAGAGTTCCCGAACAACTTGTTCGGGATGCCGAAAGTCGTAGAGCAGAAGAAGACACTAGAAAACAATCAAGCGAGGACAACATGTCGAAAGAACCTAGCAAAGCAAGGCGAATCCGCGACTACGTGGATAACCATCCGGAATCCCGAAACAAGGATGTTGTTGAAGCTCTTGGAAGCTATGGAGTTACCGCCGCAGACGTAGCCAATGTCAAGAGTCAGCAAAAGCGCAAAGAAGGTAAAGTCAAGAAGACGCCAGCCACCAAGGCCAAGGCTGCTTCGACTTCTTCTGGTGATTCGGGCAGTACAACCGCTCTGACCAACAGCGGTCCGACCATCAATTGGAGAGAGCTCGACGCAGGAGTTGCATTCGTAAAGGCTGCTGGGTCTATACAACGTGCCCAGCATCTGCTTATCATTATCGAGCAAATCAAGGCCTGCTAGAAACCTGAACAAGGATGGATGGATCGACGATGAAAACCGCTAGGATGATGGCTGGTGTCCCAGCACTAAATGCTGGGCTCTACAGGCTCATTAAGTTCCTCGTGGGTGACCCCGTCGCTTGGATCGAAATTCTATCGGATTCCAATGAGAGCAGCTCCACGCTCATCTTGAGGGATATCGAAATGCAACGCGCCAAGGAGTCGGCTAACGCGGACCAAATCTCATGCCCCGCGGATTTCACCCCCGAAGGCGGTCTGTCCGGAGATCGCGAAACTGCGACCGCTCAAAGCGCAGCAGAGTTCATTCGGCGAGCTGGCTGTAAAGAAGTCGTAGTTGATCGGTCCCTCCCAATGATCTACGCGGAGATGCTCAAGCGTGCAGGGTTGTCCGTTCGATGCGATACGGAATGGGGCTTGATGGAACGTCGCCAAAAGGATTCAAAGGAAATTGAAGCGATCCGGTTTGCTCAACAACAAACCGAAGCTGTTATGAAACTAGCGTGTCAGACGATCGCACACGCCGAAGTAGGCGAGGATGGTGCTCTCATCGTTGACGGCCGTCCCATGACCAGCGAACGAATGCAATCCCTGATCGATGTTTGGCTGCTGGAACGCGGATTTTCAAACCCGGGTTCCATTGTGGCTAGTGGGCCCGTTGGTGCCGATTGTCATGAACACGGGTATGGGCCCTTACGTACGCAAGAACCGATTATCGTTGACATCTTCCCGAGAGACAAGAAATCGCTTTACAACGGTGATTGTACTCGTACCGTAGTGCACGGAAAAATCTCGAGCGAACTTGCAAGAATGCATGCTGCCGTAGCGAGCGCGAAAGCCAACGCCACCGCCGCAGTTCGAGCTGGTGTTACCGGCCAGTCTGTGCACGAAGCAACGGCTCGATCGATCGAAGCCTCTGGGTACCACATGGGATTTCCGCCCGAAGGATCGTCCGATTCCTTTGCGTCTATGCCGCACGGAACCGGGCATGGCTTAGGACTCGAAGTGCACGAGCCTCCGCTGCTCGCTGCCGGTGGTCCTGAATTGCTTGTCGGCGATGTCGTTACCATCGAACCCGGTCTTTACTGCAAAGCCCTGGGAGGCATCCGAATCGAAGACATGGTTGTTGTCACCCAAGACGGATGCGTCAACCTCAATTCGCTCCCTGAAGGGCTCGACTGGTCATAGTCTCCGGATGAATCATGTTTGAGTGGCTTTTTGGGCGGCGAAAGCGGTTGCTAGAAACAGAGGTTTCCAGCGACGAACTTCAACTGCTGGATCAAGCTTTGTGGCAAGCGACGCATCTAACCAACGAGCAACGCGAGCGACTTGTCCGATGGTCTAGAGTTTTCGTTGCCGAAAAAACATGGGAAGGTTGCAACGGTCTTGCAATCACCGACGCAATGAAAACATGCGTTGCGTCCACGGCAGGGTTGATGGTGCTTGCGTATCCCGATTGGTATTTCGACAAGACCGCCACGATTTTGATCTACCCGAGTCCGTACAAAGTTCGCGTTGATCCAAAAGTTCTTTCGTCGACATTCAACGCTGAGATTGGCGGCGAGTTTCATCGGGCTGGCGAGACCATCTACCGAGGGCCTGTCGTGCTTAACTGGCAAGACATCCAGTTTGCGAAAAGGGACTCCAATGATGGACATCATTTGATTATACATGAGTTCTCGCATCAACTGGATATGATAAACGGACCTAACGCCGATGGTCTGCCGCCACTTCCTGGTAACGTCGATGAAGAGGGTTGGCGAATCGCAATGCGAGAGGAGTACAAAACGGCTCGCGACATGGTATCGCGAGGCTTTCGCGTTCGCATTGACGATTATGGACTGACCCAGGAAAGCGAGTTCTTTGCCGTTGCGAGCGAACTTTATTTCCAGGTCCCGCACGAGCTCGCGGAGTACCATCCGAATGTCCACACGCTTCTCAAACAATTCTATGTCACCGACATGCGATTCGATTGACAAACCCTACGCCATGCGAGCCATCAGCAGCTCTCGTTGACACATCAATTCTTTCGGCATGGAATGATACAATCGCAAGAAGAAATCATTTTGATTGGTAATCTCAGCCAGCCAATCTTCGCGGCTAAACAGCATCACTGCGTCAAACTGCTCTTTGCTGAATCCCTCCAAGCCTTCTGTCGAAAAACTCTTCCAATCCGGTGTCCAGCCGATCGGAGTCTCGTGTCCAGCAATTTTTCCTTGGCAACGCTTCACGATCCATTCGAGTACCCTCAAATTTTCGCGAAATCCAGGCCAAAGAAATTTGCCGTTCGCATCTTTCCGAAACCAGTTAACGTGGAATATTCGTGGCAGTCTTTGAATGCTCTTTCGCATTTCTAGCCAATGCCCCAAGTAGTCACCCATGTCATAGCCACAGAATGGCAGCATTGCCATTGGATCGCGGCGAACGGTGCCTACACTGCCGGTTGCGGCAGCCGTCGTTTCAGAACCTTGTGTTGCACCCAAAAAAACGCCGTGTGTCCAATCAAAAGCTTGAAAGACCAAGGGCATGGTCGTTGGACGTCGACCGCCAAACACAATCGCATCAATGGGTACACCTTCGGGATTTTGCCATTCTGGATCGATGTTTGGACATTGACCGGCGGGAGCCGTGAATCGTGAGTTTGGATGAGCGGCCAATCGTCCGCAGCCGGGTGTCCAGTCCATTCCTGTCCAGTCGACCAAATGAGCTGGAGCCTCGGAATGGCCTTCCCACCAGACTCCACCTTCATCCGTCAACGCTACGTTGGTAAAGATTGTATTGCGAGACATTGCGTGCATGGCTGCGGCGTTGGACTGCCAAGAAGTTCCGGGTGCAACACCAAAGAAACCTGTCTCTGGATTAATTGCGTGAAGCTTGCCAGACTTTCCTGGCCACAACCAAGCGATATCATCCCCTACGAGAGTGGTCTTCCAACCAAGCTGACGATAACTCTCCGGGGGAACAATCATGGCCAAGTTGGTTTTGCCGCATGCGCTTGGAAACGCAGCAGTCAAATAAGTCTTAGCACCATCAGGTGACTCAAGTCCCATAATGAGCATATGCTCAGCCATCCAACCCGCGTCGCGGGCGATTGCACTCGCGATCCTCAGGGCTACGCATTTCTTGCCCAAAAGCGCATTTCCTCCATACCCGCTACCGTACGACCACACCTCTCGCGATTCAGGGAAATGCACGATGTACTTTTCGTCGTTGCACGGCCACGGCACGTCCTGTGCATCCTCCGTAAGTGGAGCGCCGACGCTATGCAAACAGGGAATAAAGCTGCCATCCGTGCCGAGCTTTTCAAGCACTTCATTGCCCATATGGCACATGATGCGCATATTCACGACAACGTAAGCGGAGTCCGTCAGTTGCACGCCGATCAATGCCAATGGGCTATCGGGCGGTCCCATGCAAAATGGGACAACGTACATGGTTCTGCCCGTCATGCTTCCTTGGAACTTTTCAGTCAACTTGCGTCGCATTTCATCTGGTCGCTGCCAGTTGTTCGTTCGACCAGCGTCTACTTCCCTGAGCGAACAAATGAACGTTCGGTCCTCCACGCGGGCCGTATCCGACGGGTTGCTCCGAGCCAAGAAAGAATTTGGGTGGGATTGAGCATTTAGCCGGGTAAACGTCCCGGCTTCAACGAGCTTATCCGTTAGTCGATCCCATTCATCCTGCGATCCATCGCACCACTCGATGGAATCCGCATTGCAAAGTGCACCCGTCTCTGCAACCCAAGTAGCCAAGGCTGGGTGCTTAGCCTGGTTCATGATGGGCGGAAATGATGCATAACTGGTGGATTCGCTTTTCATCTCTCTTTTCCCTCGTCTTCAATGCAATCGGTTTACAGGACAAAAGAATAACACAAGGCAAAAAATCTGCGATCCTAGAACGTAAAAGACAAGTGACAAGAAAAACAGGACCCAGGGCGGCGATCCGCGACCAGGCTGTGAATTTATCATTGTCGCCTTTCGCCCCGCGACCAGGGCGAGGGGAGCAAGATCAAAAGATGTGGGTAAAAATGAGGGGGTAACCCCAAGGGCATGCATCGAATGCCCCTGGGTTTACCCCAGGGGATCGTTACCTTCACGCTAGGTCGAAGGTCAGCTACCACTGGCATAAAGCCAGTTGGCATGCAACGAAAATGCCGCTGGGTTTACCCCAGGGGATCGTTACCTTCACGCTAGGTCCCGACCGACATTGATTTTGGCACAAATCACGATGGGCCGGAACGGAAAGACTACCAGGCCTTACTTTCGCTTACCTCCATTCCATATTTCTATCAGGTCGTCTGAAAACTGCTTTCGAATGTTGTTTTCGGCCAAGATTGATTCGGTTTCGGAAGCCATTTCCTTGCGGTTGAATACGAGCTTTTCCGAACCAAGATCGGCGAATTCAATTTCCAAATACTCATCTTGGCAGTCTCGAATGAACTCGACGAGATGGTTCAAGCTTCGAATATTGACTTGATTGATCGACTTGACAATGCAATAAACGGGCGGTCGATACCCTTTTGTACTTCGATGCGAAAAAAGTGCAGCTGGAATAAGGACGAGCTCTTGCAGATTCTCACTCGCTGGAGTGCTCAGATTGGATAGCAAAGGACTGTTGCGAGCACCGAGCTGCAAGGCCCATTCATTGGAGGACAAAAATGAATAGGCAATCTCGAGAGTGGCCGCCTCGAACGCAATCGGCCCAAAGATAAAATAGCTTGGGTATTTCCCTCGTATGCTAGGAAGTACCGAAGGGATCTCCTTGGGTGCACGACAATTGATTTCGATCTCGCGACCTTGTCGCCAAATCGTCAACGGTACTTTTCCATCTTTTTCTACTAGAGGACAATAGAACAAAAAGCTAAGGGTTAGTTCGCCTACCTTCACGTTGCCTTGCGAATCGATTGCATGTGGTCCGATCTTGGTAATAACATCGTCGATCTGAAGAGAATTACCCTTTGGGTCTCGAACGCCACTGACCATGAATCCGCCGCTCCCCTTGGGTAGCCTTAACCGAGATCTTAGTGCGAGGTTTTCGGTTGGTTGAAAATACTCCCAAACATAGGAATTCCCATCACACTTACCGTCCTGGATGTCTCTCAAGAAACCACTCAGCTCAATAGAGTGAATTAGATATCCAATGCTATTTGCATTCTGGAGACCGCTAAAAGCAACGCCAACAACTTTCCCGTTTGAGATCGCTGGGCCTCCACTATTGCCAGGATTAATGGCGGCATCGATTTGAGCTCGCAAACCAAATTGATTGACGCCGATCGCAGTATATTCGATCCGAGATACGACCCCTTTTGTGATCGCAATTTGGCTTCCACCAACAGGATAGCCATACACGTTGACTTCGGAGCGCAGCCGTGTAACGTCGTTGTCGATGATCAGAGGCTCGATGTTGTTCAATGCGTCCGGATCGGTCACTCGCAGGACAGCAAGGTCGAGACCGTAGGAGACTGCCTCTACGGTCGCTTCCAATTTTTCATCGGACTGATCGGGCTGAACATAGACTTGAGATGCATGCTGAACGACGTGCGCATTGGTCACAATACGTTTGCCTGAAATGACAAAGCCAGTACCGCCGCTTTGGGTCGGGCTCGCTTTGTTCCAAGGGGCATAATAATCAGGACTGCGTTTGGTCACGCTAATCTTAACAATCGATGCATTGACGTCATCGTTTGCAACGGCACGGATTGAAAGCAGCATCGTGTGAGCGACAAGGAATGCGAGAAAAATCGGGCGAATCATTCGTGAATAATCCTTGCGGTTTGTCGTTAACTTTGGAGGTGACTGGGCAGCCAAACTTTGCATTGTAACGGGGTGATTCGCGTGGCCCAATGAACCCCGCAGGTTTATCCTTCGGAAGTTTAGGTTTTTATGCTACTAAATGATCCTTTGCGAACCTCGCTGGGCGGCATAAAGGGTGGCGTTTTGTTTGTAGCCAAAAAGCCTAACGATCCGCAGGACGAGCCTGTGGGATTTGGTGGTAGGTCGCACCTGCCACCAAGAGATAGGTTCAAAATTCTGACGATAAGACTTGCTCGAAATCGAGACCTGCAAAATGGCCGATGTTAAACGATTTTCCGCGTTGCGGTCCCAGTGGTAGTAGTGCATCGAATCGATCTTGAAATTCGTCCATTCTTGCATGCGTTCTTCCGCTATACTGTGCGTGGACATGTTTGGTAAAAAGTAGGGAAACGTTTGTGGAATCGACAACTTCAGCGTCTGTGAAAAAAAATCGGGTGGGCAACGTGATCGTTTTGCCTCAGGATGCGCGCGCAGCTCAAGGCGTTTGGCTTCTCTTGGCATCCCTGAGTATTTTCTTCGTTTCAAGCATTTTGTTGTATGTCGTCTATGTTGCGATGCGAATTGCGCCGGAATCGGGAATGAAGCCTCACTCTTTCCATTTACCAAAGAGCTTTTTGCCGTCTACATTGCTGCTGGTTGGAGTCTCAGGCGCTCTTGAATGGGCTTTGAGAGCGGCCCGAAGGGACCGAGTCCAAGATGTCAAGCGAGCCACCCTTGCGGCCTTCATTATGGGAATGCTCTTTATGGCCATTCAATCCGAAGGCATGTATCGATTGATTTACGCGGCTAGTCAAGCCTCGTCCTTGCGCAACAGTGCCTATGCACTCACGTTCGTCCTGGCGCTTCTCCACGCTTTGCATGTCGTGGGAGGGATTGTGGGGTTGGTAAGCACGCTGTTCAACGCATATCGTTACAAGTACGATCATGAGCGACATTTTGGTCTTCGTTTTTGTACCCTTTACTGGCATTTCTTGGATATTGTGTGGGTACTGCTCCTGGCCAGTTTCTTCATTTCCGGCGCGTTGATCAACCGCAACCCATCGAATGAGACGGCCTTGCGTGATCATGTCGACCGATCGCTATATGTCGTTGATCCGATTGATCAGTTGTCGTAATCTTCCAAGGTTCCGTCGATTGAAATGCAGCAAAAGTCTTGGAAGGCTCTCGATTTCGGGTTCATTCGATTCCTCCGGCAATGCATTGCGTTGCTCCATTTTTCCGGACACCAATATCTCCGCGAACTCATCATTCAAAGCAGCTAGCTTGCCGGGCGTCAATTTCGAAGTCATTCGAATAACCAACATATCATTCACGTATCGCAGGCTGTGGTAGTTCCTATAAAAGGTCAGAATCTCGGCAATGGCCGCGTCGTTGCTATCGGTAACAAGATACAAATGAACATCCTCAGGACTAATCAGCTTCTGACTCAATAGCTGCTCTCGAAAAAAGGTCTCTAGCCCCGACCAAAAAGTCCCACCCGGTTCGTCGAGCAAAATCAGCGGAAACATCGTCTGCTTTCCCGTTTGCAACAGCGTTAGCACTTCGAGTGTTTCGTCAAGCGTGCCGAAGCCGCCAGGACAACAAACGACCGCGCTGCACTCTTTGATAAACATCAGTTTGCGGGTGAAAAAGTATTTTAGTGTAACAAGCTTTGGGTCTCCTTCGATATACGGGTTGGCGGACTGTTCGAAGGGGAGCATGATGTTCAGTCCCATCGACATTTCCCGTCCTGCACCTTTGTGGCCAGCCTCCATGATTCCGCCACCTGCACCCGTGATGGTCATCCAGCCATGCTCGGCCATTCGCCGACCAAACTCAACCGCCTGAATGTAAGCAGGATGATCCGGTTTGGTTCTAGCGGAGCCAAAGATCGTGACCTTGCGACGGCGACGAAATGGCTGGAAGACCTTGAACGCGTACCGCAATTCGCGAAGCGTTCGACTTAGAATTTTCAAATCGCCGCGGGTCGTTCCATCCACGTGAAGTCGGTCGACGGTCCGCCGCATCATATCGATTAAGTCGTCGCTCTCAAGTGAAAAAGGGGGCTCATCTGCCGGTTGCGGTCGTGCCTTTTCGTCTTCGCCTAAAGCTTCGGGCTGAATCTGATTCTTTGGGGTTTCTGGGTCAATCATCGACTATTCCTGTTGGTTTCCGAAAACGTCAGACCGACATTATAGCCCAAATACGCGTGTTGGCTGCAATGCAATTGACGCATCACACACCCTTCGTACCTCTTCGTACCTCTTCGTACCGCAAGGCGTGCCCACCAAATACCAGGTGGATTTCAAACGGTCCGTCGCCGAATAGGTTGAGTGTTGGCCAGTATCGATTGCGTGGCCCGCAATTACCCTAGGTTGCCCTCTTTTCGCAAATGGTTCCCAGACGAAGTCCTCTCGCCAGGGCCAATGCTGAGCCTAACCACGGTGACATTGCTGGGTTGCCAAATACACCAAGCGGGAAAGATCTATGATGCCATGGCTGAACGAACTCTGGATGTCGGAACCCTGTTGGAATGAATCCAATCTATCCGAAAGAATGGGAGACGGAGACAAAATGGAAATGATCCCCCACGGCAAGGCAATTTGGTATCGAATCGGTTTGTCGTTTTCCTAGCCAAGCGACCAGCCTTGACGAGGTTGGCGGCCAATGAACCGATCCGCGTCGGGGCAGTTGGTTGCTTTCATGGCCTTGAAATCCCACTCGAGTTTCATTCCAGCTCGGAACGCAACATTGCCAAGGTGATTCGCCTCCGTTAGCAGGCCTGCATAACTAAAGGGACTTCCAGTGGGCGTCCCGTTTCGAATCGCATTCAACCATTCTTCATGCTGTCCGGGCGAATCGGGGATGAAAGGTTTCGGTCTCTTGAAATCGACGAATTTATCCTCTGGCAAAAGCAAGTGCTTGTTGTAATCGGACAACAACATGCCTTTGTCACCAACGAAGAGCACGGCACTATCCCATTGCGGGATCCCTTTGTCTTTCCAAATCTGCGGTTTGTCCTCCCCTTGATACCAACTGAGTTTGCACGCTGGCATGCCTTCGCGCGGCCCGTATTCGTAGGTTGTAGTCATGGAGGCGGGTGCAATTTCCGAATGAGGCTTATCGCCAAAGGATTCAATCGTTTTCGGCGCGTCAAGTTTCAATGCCCAAAAGGGCAAGTCGTTCCAGTGACTGCCAAGATCCGACATCGTACCGTTTCCGAAATCCCACCATCGATACCACTTTGGGCCCGGAAAATAGACCTCATGGTAAGGTCTCAAGGGAGCAGGTCCACACCATAAGTCCCAATCGAGTCCTTTGGGGATTTCCATCGATTCTTTGGGGCGATCGGTGACGTAAACGATATCGCGATGTCGTTTCGCATCCGCTTCGCTTTGCAATCCCCAGGCTCGCGAAACCCATACGTGGGCTTCGCTGACCGCTCCAATAGCTCCCGACTGGACGAGTTCGACCACGCGACGATAGTTTGGCAAGCCATGGATTTGTGTTCCCATTTGTGTCGGAACATTGGCTTGCGCCGACGCTTGCATAATGCGTCGCGACTCTTGGATATTGTAGGTCAACGGCTTTTCGCAATAGACCGGTTTCTTCATCTGAAGAGCTGGGAGGGTTGCAAAGGCGTGCGTGTGCTCGGTGGAACTCACAACAACGGCATCTACATCCTTCAATTCATCCAACAATCGTCGAAAGTCAGAATAACGTCGCGCCTTTTGAAATTGCTCGCCGACGCGATCGAGGGTGGTACCATTGACGTCGCAAATGGAGACAACGTTCACCGAAGCGTCTTTGGTGAGATCTTTGAGATTGCTTCCTCCTCGTCCGCCGACACCTACAAATGCCAAATTCAGTTTGTCATTTTCTGCGAACGCCTTCGCTCTTGAACCGAGTAGGTTTGAACCGAGTAGGAGGGTACCGGCGGTTGCAGCGGTCCCTTGCAAGAAATGACGACGTCGGATGGGTCCAGAAGTTCTCATTGCGATTCTCGCTTGTTGGATAAAATTGGTCGAACGGGCGGCAGATTCCTATGATACATTAATTTGGGTGACCGCAGAATGTAGCCTCCACCCGGACCGCGTGCATGATAAGGCGAGCGGCAAATTGCCGTATCCCAACCCGAAGCGTTAGAGCGTTAGCGAGGGGCAGACCGTCCCTCGCTCACGCGTCGGGTTGGGATTAATGCGGATTAAATCAGCAGTCTTTGCTCGAGTAAATGGCTTAGGGGGTGATCCTTACTGGCCACCTTCGGCTCGCTTGGACCACCAGGGGAGTTCAACACCACCGTCCATGGTCAGCGTACTGCCTACCATGTAACTCGCTTCTTTGCTGAGCGTAAAGCAGATGCCGTGTGCCATCTCCTCGGATGTGCCGAGCCGTTTCAGGGGCAGGCTCTTAGCCCCCTCCTGCAATTGCTCGTCCGTGAAAAACTTTCGTTCACCTGGCGTATCGATCCAGCCAGGATGAAAAACGTTGACCCGAATTCCATGATTTACCAGTTCGATTGCGGCGGTTCGAGCCATGTGATCGATTGCAGCTTTGGCCATGTTGTAGGCCATCGCAGTTGGGAAAGCTATTTTTGAGTGCGGAGAGCTGACGATCGTGATTGCTCCACCTTTGCCTTGCTGGACCATCTGTCTTGAGGAAGCGATCAAGCCATGCAGGGCTCCCCACATGCAGACATCGATCGTGCGGCGAAATCCCTTCATGTCTGCCTCCAGCATCAATTGCCGATCGCTGTAGGCGGCATTGGAAACAAACAAATCGAGACTTCCGAAAGACTCCACTGTTTTTTCGACCATTGCGTCCACCGCCGCTTGATCTGAAACGTCGCACGCAACAATGATCGCTTTACGCCCCAGTTTCTCGATCTCGTGCTGAACCTCTTCGGCGGCACTTCGACTGGAACTACAATTGATCGTCACGTTCGCACCGCCGCGGGCCAACTCAATGGCAACAGCTCTACCGATTCCCTTGGACGATCCAGTGACGATGGCATTTTTGCCTTCAAACGAGTAGTGCATCGTTGCCTGCTTTCTTGTCGTGATAAATGGGTAACCATCCCTACGTGTGGTACCGCCAAAGAGCGTAATGATATTCAAAAATTGAAAACAGAAGTGAGTGAGTTTTGCGTCAGCAATCTATCCAGCCTATTTTATCGCTCGGTCGAGCAAGTTGCGGGTGATGCGTTGAACGCGTTCATCTGGGCCATGTGGACGAGACCAATGTGACCAGGGAAGCATGTGCCCCGGCGGACTTGATAGACCTTGGCACCAAAAAATGGTCGATGCGTTAAAAACAAAATTGCCTTTAGAACCGGGATAGATTGTAGCCGTCCATTGTTGCGGATTGACTCCTCCCTGCAGTGCAGTGCCGGCGGCGACAATCTCCAGTCCATCGATTTCTGGCGGGTCACCATGATACTCCCAACCGACGAGACCTGGGATGCTATCACCCTTCTTCATTCCGGTTCCTTCAAACATCCAATGCGATGGTTTTGTCACGGTCCAGTCGCCGCCACCATTCACAGGGTCGACGTTGCGTGAGCCCATGAGAAATCCTTCATCCGGACCTCGGTGGGGAAACGGACCATTGTCGCGCTCACGAGCGACCGCAAACTTATAATCGCCGCCATAAGGCCCACCGCGAAACAGGATTCTATTTTCGCGACCGTCATAGCTTTTGCGAAATGGCGATACCCAACAAACAGAGTTTCCTGAAAAGAACAGAATATCGACACCCGCGTCTCGCATTTTAACGACGCTCTCATATTGCCGCGAATCCCAGTATTCGTCATGACCCACGCTTAACATCGCCTTGCACTTCAGACCCCGATCCGGAACCAGCATGTCACTATTCGAGCAATAGCTTACGTTGTAGCCTTGTTGTTCTAGCCAAAAGGCAAAGGGGAACTCGAAACACAACCACTCCCCCGATCCAATCGACTGCGGATTCTCATAAATCTGTGCATACTTGCTATACGGCCGGTCGAAGCTGACATCCGCCCACGGACCCTGATTTCCTTTGGGATGCAAATAGACGGATGTGTCGACCGGCCAGCGATTGTACGCTTGCCAAGTATTATCGCTGACTTGAAACAAGATGTCGGCAGGACGATCATCGCGTACCACAAACACAACGTAGCTTTGCCAATAGTCATGGGGTTTCTCTTCATCAACGGTCGTCAATCGCCCTAAATAAACACCGCTTAACCAATCCTTGGGAATGACGACCGAAGCGGACGCTTCCCAGTGGCATTCCACAAGGCGGCGTTCTCCATCTGGTTCAGGTGTCTTCTGCGTGCGTCCTTCCAGCGGGCCAAGTGTGGTCATCAGTCGAGCACCACGTCCGCCATAATATCCAGTTCGAAAGATCTCGATCTTAAATGGTTTCTTTGGATTCGTCGAAACCATGATGTCGAGTTTCTCACCTGCAGAAACACTCTGTCGCGAGCAATAACCCTCGATCCAAGGTGAGCGAAAACCTAGATTCTTGTCCAATCGAACACGTGTCAATTGCCAGTCAGTGGATCCAGGTTTGTTGTTTTCCTCCTGAATCGCATTTGAAACCGCTGCGTCCTTCGTTTGTTGTGCAACCAACGATTCAGCAAGCAATTGGATCTGCACGACGACCGCGATCGTGCAACAAATAAGGATGTTCTGGAATTTACACATTTTGTCTCACCATTGGTACATCTGTTAACGATCGTCTATTGCAACTTGCGGACAATTACTTGGCCTTGAGATACGTTGCGTTGAGCTTGTCGCAGGACCACAGCAGCCCCCTTGTGACAAGATCCAAATAGCGAGCGTCGGATACCGTTTCGTTGTTGTGGCCCAGTGTTGTGGCAAAGACCTTTGCTCGGTCGCGGTAATTGTTTGTCCAGACGATTGCAAAATCATTCGTGCTTTCAACACCTTGTCGATTTTTGACCGTTTGCTTTCCTCGTGCCAGTGCCGTGGCAGACTCAAGCAGTTTGCCAGCGCTGTTGTTGTATAGCTCTTCGTTGATCGTGGTCCAACCTGTTAAACCCTTAATAATCGGGTTCTCGTTCGCTTGATACTGGATTTCGATCGGAGCTTGAGGTCCATGTCCTGTCGACTGAAGTCCTGTCAACTCAAACCAAGGCGTTACGCTTTGTGGATACCCTTCGCTCCGGTAGCTGTGCATACCGCAATGCAAAACGACTGCTGGAAGACCCATTCGATGCGGTTCGAGGATGCGGTTGATTAGGCTCAAGTCCTTTACGTCGGCTGAGCACTCGTCGTGAATGACAACATCAAAACCATTTGCCCAGGTCGGCGACTCATAGACTGGGTTTAAGTGGCTTGTCGACTTGTCCGTGTCGAAAGCAATCACAACTTCAACGTGAGCCCGTTCCGAAATTCCTTTCGACAAGATTTCTTTTTGCACTACATAGTCGTGGCAACAGCCGCCGAGGACCAAAAGGGCGCGAATGGGTTTAATCTTGGGCTCATCAGCCCAGGTCCAATTCCCGCAAGGAATGTTCGAAAGCGCAGCCAGGAAAAACGTCGCTAAGAGCATGGTACGGACTTGAAAAAGTGATTTCATCAACGGAAATTCCTTGTATGGTAACTTTGAGGGAGAGGTGTGCTGGGGGATATGTGGGAACCGCCTGCAAGGCGACTAGCCTTGATTATCATAACAGCCAATCTTTGGCTGTGGGGCCAGTAGTTTATTAGCTAAAGCGATCGCCGCGTCGATCCATGTTGGAGGATTTTGGGGCCGTCATTCCCGCGTAGGCCGTCATTCCCGCGTAGGCGGGAACCCAGTCATCACGCGCACTCCACTGGATTCCCGCCTGCGCGGGAACGACTTATGTGATCCCCCCTTGGCTCCAGCCTCGAACCATTAGATCCTTGGACAGTGCCTGAGTCGTTCGTGTTCTTCTCGTTCGTGTTCTTCTTGCGTTCTCGATCCGGGCCGCTGACCTCTGGACGATCTGCTCTCTCTAACGCATATTATGACAACGCTGTGTTAATGTCGTCGGCCATGCTCTTCGATTTTTTTAATTTCTCGCAATACCAACGGTCGTTTTCATGATCGTATTAAGGGAACACCATGTCTTCGCTGCCCCCATCCAAAGTAACATCTGTTCTTCACAAGTCCACTTTGGTTTTTTCCATTCTTGAATCGAAAATGCGAGACCTTGCGACTGTGAACCAAATCAAAGACGCGATGGTAATCGCCGTCAGAGAGGCTTCGCCGAATCGAGTCATCATTGACTTGCAGCGCGTTGAGTTTATCGGCAGCGTTGGGTTCTTAGCATTCTTGGCACTCCGCCGAGAGCCGGGTGTTGAGTGCATTACACTATGCGGCATCTTGCCAAACGTTCGAGAAGTTTTTTTACTCTGCAAGTTTATTCCAGACCAATCGATGCAGAAAGCCCCATTTCAAGTTGCCGACTCAGTCGAATCTGCGATGTCCATGTAACGAGTGGGATAGGCTTATGAGGCTTAGAAGCACATCCGCAACTGTTTTCCATTCCAATTAGCAGTTGGGCGATAGCCTCGGTGTCCCAATTGCTCAACATTCGTCGAGAACCGGGGCTATCGCCCTTCGCCTATCAGTTGTTCAATGGATCCATTCCACGTTATTGAGTCTCGCAAGAGCCAGTATCAAGGCCTGCGTGCCTGAACTTCCATAGTCCAGAGACTGAAGATACTCGTACATTTTCTTGGCGTGTTCCAAGCCGGGCAATTGCAAACCAAGTTTTTCCGCTTCTTCGATCGCAATACCGAGATCCTTGACGATGTGATCCACGAAAAAGCCAGGCGCAAAATCGCCTCGCAATATCCGCGGCGTCAAATTGCTCAAAGACCAACTGCCGGCTGCGCCCGTCGATACTGATTTTAGTACAAGCTCTGGATTGAGGCCGCTTTGTTTGGCGTACAGCATCGCTTCGCACAGTCCTACCATGCTTGCTCCAATTAGAATTTGATTGACGACTTTCGTATGCTGCCCAGAACCCGCAGGGCCTTGATAGACAAACGTGGTACCAAGCAGCTTCCAAATCGGCATCAAGGCTTCGTAAGCCGCTTGGTCGCCCCCTACCATAATAGAAAGTCTCGCTTCGCGCGCTCCGATATCTCCACCCGATACTGGCGCATCCAAGGCAACCACGCTTTTCGAAGCCGCTGCTTCGGCAATACGAACGGCCAACCCCGGCCGGCTGGTCGTCATATCCACCATCACACCGCCAGATCTAAGTCCCGCCAGTACACCCTTTTCACCCAACAGCACTTCCTCGACATCGGTCGGATATCCCACCATCGAAAAAACGACATCGCTTTGTTTCGCAACATCCATTGGACTAGCACAGCCGACCGCACCCGAGTGAATCAAGTCGTTCATTTTCTCGGGCGAACGATTGTAGATCGCCAATCGAAAACCAGCTTTGAGTAAATGCGAGCACATGCTTCGCCCCATGACGCCGGTGCCAATCCATCCAAGTCGGGTCGTTTCAGGGTGTACCAATTCCATTTTTTGTTTGCCTTGCATTAAGAACCAAGTTTTGCATATTCGTGATCAAGTACACCTGTGACGAGAGATGTCAAACGAGGCTCAGCATCATTGGCAATCGCGATGATTTTCTGTACGTCTGCGGGCTCAAGCGCATCAGGCAGACACATGTCCGTGATGACAGAAAAGCCCACACAACGCATCCCAGCATGGACCGCCACAATCACTTCAGGTACCGTCGACATCCCAACCACATCCGCTCCAATCATTCGCAAGAAACGGTACTCGGAACGCGTCTCCAAATTCGGCCCGGAAACAGCAACGAACACTCCTTGATGAGCAACAATGTCGTGCTTGCGAGCCGCTTTGAGCGCCGCTTGAATCAACGAAAGATCGTACGGATGACACATGTCCGGAAAGCGAGGACCAAGCCGATCATCGTTGATACCGATGAGAGGATTGTCGCCCATCAAGTTGATATGGTCGTCGATGAGCATAATATCTCCCGACTTAAAGAACGGGTTCAAGCCTCCACACGCGTTCGATACGACCAGCAAATCTGCCCCCATGGCCTTCATCACGCGGACAGGCAGTGTAATCTGCTTGAGCTCATACCCCTCGTACATATGAAAACGCCCCTCCATCGCCATGACAGGCAATCCGCAAAGCATCCCACACACAAGGCGTCCGCGATGTGAGGTAGCTGTTGATTTTTGGAAGTGTGGAATATCACCGTATTCGATCGTCGCTTCGACCTCAATGCGCTGCACCAAAGGACCGAGACCTGTCCCAAGAATGATTCCGGCGTGCGGCTTTTTCCCCCAAATCTTTCGGATTGCCGAACTGGCTTCTTGGATCTTGTCGTAAAGGTCTAGCATGTGGGTACTAAAAAATAAGATGTGATGGGACGGGAAGTGGAGTTGAGTCCGAGACCTATTTTACGCAATCGAAGCAAACCCACTACTCGTATCAAGAAGGATTTATGGGAAATGAGAAAAAGCTTGGCAACCCTTTCGAATACGGCACAATTGTGATTAGATATCGATTCGGCTGCCGACCCAACGCCCTAGATCACTCTTCCGTCACGATAGGCTCAGAATTTACCATGTCGATTGTTGTCTTCGAAGACCCGCAATGCGAACTGCTTGCTCCAATAACGTTGGCGAGACTGGCTGCCACAATGACGTGCGGCAGTTTTCGGCTCGTCGATTTGGTTGGGCATCTCTGCGATGAAGTGTATGGTATCTCTCGGCCGCATTTGCACACGTTGCAAAGGATCGATTTTCCGGAACTTCGGTTTCTCGATGAAATTCCCATCGATTCCAAACGTCAGGAAAGATCCGTTAAGCTGTTGCTAAACGCTCGAATTGCGCCGACCAAACAAAACTTCTTACGAATACAGCAGCTGTATCGAGCCGCCTGCCAATCCGCACCGAACTCGAAACCGATGGTCGTGCGTGACCGGGAACATGTAGCAGCAGTTGTCAATCCTCCATGGACTGTCGAACAGCTCTTTGGATATGGCTACCTCGCTGCGGAAGATTGGATCGAAAAAGCGAAATCGTTCGAAGATCTGGATGGCGAACTCGTTACGATTGCGCTTCCACATGAATTGATTGCAACCAATATGGCTTGCATCCGTGAGAACTTGGAATGGCGCATTGAACTTGGAGCCTGCCAATCGGGGAATGGGTCCGTCACGCCGACGGTTAGTGAACTACGCCAACTTTCCGACGGGCTGTTTCTCGCAGAGGGTGCGACGATTGGCGAGTATGTGATCACCGACACTCGCAAAGGCCCCGTCATTATTGATCGCGGAGCGCATGTCGGACCGTACACACTCCTGCGCGGCCCCATCTACATCGGACCGAACGCTCGAATCCTTGAACACTCCGCTATCAAGAACGCCGTGTCCCTATCGCACACCACCAAAATCGGTGGGGAAGTCGAAGCATCCGTGATTGAACCGTTCTCGAACAAACAGCACCACGGCTTCCTCGGCCACAGCTATTTGGGAAGCTGGATCAACTTAGGTGCAGGCACATGCAACAGCGATTTGAAAAATACGTATGGTATGGTCAACATGGAGTATGGCTTTGGCAAAGCTTCCACAAACATGCAGTTCCTCGGCTGCGTCATGGGCGACTATTCCAAAACGGCTATCAACACTGGCATCTTCACTGGAAAAGTCATCGGTGCATGCAGCATGATGTACGGTTTCGTGACGAGCAACGTTCCGAGCTTCGTGAACTACGCACGGCTATTTGGGCAGATGGCTAGTTTGCCGCCCGAGGTCATGGTCAGTACACAACAACGTATGTTTGCTCGACGCGATGTGCAACAGCGAGGGTGCGATGTTCAATTGATTTACGACATGCACCGTATCACGCAAATGGAACGCGATCAATTCGGCGAGGCCCTGGCATTGTGAGCCCGGCGGAGCTACTTGTGTTGCCACCGGTCTGTCTGTTCCAAGAGCGAAGAAGGTCCCGTTCCGTCAAGCCATTCTCGCGCCGAAACATTCTCTCGTAACCAAGCATCCCAAAACGCAGTGCTAAGTGCGAGAATGATGCGATGATGGTTCGGATTCCGCTTGGTCTTCGTACCGGGCAAGTCACGATCGCTAAATGCTTCGTGTTCGCCACCACCTAGAACCAATTCGTACTTGCCACCTGGTGGCAGAGCAGGATAAACGGCCAGCCGCGATTCTACCGTTGCGTCACCAACTGCTGCGGTATCATTCGTTCCGGTCATTAGCATCCAAGGAGTCTTAACTCCGCCAAACAACTTACTAGGATCTCCGCCACCCTGGGGACTGTTGGGGCTCATAACCACGGCCGCTTTAATGCGACTGTCGGTGAACGTTGCAGCGCCTAGCCGAGTCCGTTGTCCACTCACTCCTTGTGTCGTCACGGCTCCGAAGGAATGCCCCGACATGCCGATGCGTTTCAGATCCATGCGTCCCATCCATGGCGAATCACTTGATAGATTCCATCTCTCTAATTGATCGATGACTGCCGGGACATCCTTGAGTCGCAGCAGCGTATTTTCTAGACTTGCAGCCTGCTTCAACTTGGACATGCGTTGCAGCATTGGAACATCTTTCCACACGGCTTCGTCACTGCCAGCATGTTGAAGGAAAACAACGACGTATCCACGTGCCGACCAGTGCTGGCCAAGATATGGATTCCCAACGCGGGAGCCTCCCAAGCCATGACTGAAAAGGATCACAGGAGCAGGCGTTTTCTCCATCGGCAGATAGACTCGCAAGGGGATCTCACGATTTCGAACAGTATCCTTAACGATGGAATCGATCGTCTCCAAATTCTGCGATTTGGGAGTAGACAACGGATCGTAGGTTGAGTCTTCGGCTCTCGTAAAGCCAAAGCATATGCTGATATAGGTTGCAACTAAGACTAGCCGTACGTTCGTTTTCAACGCCATGTCATTTACCCAACAACCGCTTTGAAGCTAATCTTCTCGATACCATTCCAGCCATAGCCTCCTTGGTTCCAAAACAGGCCTCCGTCCAACGGCTGTGTTCTACCGTGCGCATCGACTGCCCGAACCCAAAGGCTATGCTCTCCTTTTTCGAATTGCATCTGCATGGCCCATTCTCGAAATGCAAAGGGACCAGCAGAGGGTGCCAATTGAGTCGCTATCCATGTCTTGCCCATATCGCGAGACAACTCGACCGCAGTCAGCGCAGCCGCACCATCGTTCCAGGCCACTCCCTGAACACGAACCAATTGATTCGCAACGATCGATGAACCATCGACCGGTGCAAAGATGCGGCTATTGATCTTCATGTCAAAATTGGGTTCACTATTATCGAACGTGTACTCGACTTTTTCCCCAGGTGCAATGAGTTGTTTCGGTGTTCGATAGTCCGGCAATTGAAAAAAATTATTGGTCTCACGATCTTCGAATCGCAATCGTGTAAGCCATTTCACTTGAACATTTCCATAGTAGCCCGGAATTACGAATCGCAAGGGTCCACCGTGCAAGGCCGGCAACGCATCTCCGTTGAGTTTGGTTACCAACAAACCGCGAGTGAGTGCGACATCTAACGGGACACTCTTCTCGTAATCAATTTGGTCCGACTTTTCTGGTTGATCCGCTCCTTCGGCGGTCAAATACTTTGCTTCGCTCCGAATATTAAGCCCGATCGCTTTCACCAATTCGCCAATTCGGACACCAGCAAAACGCACGTTACCGATACCACCTTTGTTCCAAGGTGTTCCCTTGATAGGAGAGAACTTGCTGAACTGCGCTCGGTTGTTTCCCGAGCACTGCAGTACCATCTCTATTTCGGTTAATGGCAGTTTGCTCAATTCCGACATTGGATAGCGGATGGGCTTGTCAACCAACCCGACGATTTCTAGCTCACCCTCCATGGGGCGAGGATTCATGTCCGATAATTGCTTGGCCCCGTGATGATTGCGAACAAAGAGAGCCGACGATGGAGTCACTCGACTCGCCGCGAGCAACGCATCAGGCGTCTCTAAAACGAGCGGATCGGCTGCCACTAACTTGAGCGATGCATCCTTGCCCGTTGGAATGTCGGACTGCGGCAGTTCAAAAGCCTTCGCGAGGGGATGTTCGAAAGCCAATTGCGTTGCAATCATCCCGCTTGCGCTGGTTCCAATAAAATGACGTCGATCCATTTTGAATCCTTGTGAATTTGATTAGTCTCGGCTAACTACTGTTCGATATGTGACGATGCGCGATTCGCTACTAGGCTGTGGATTATTAAGGGTTTTGTGTTTTTTGGATGGACCACTTTTTGGCGGTGGTAACCCGACGCGTAAGCGCGTAAGCGAGGACCCAATTGCCATTCCTCGCTCACGCGTCGGGTTACCATATGGAGACGATGACCATTCTAACAGCTAATCCTATCTTCGTCGCTCATCGCCTCTCTGACCAGTGCACAACCGCTTAAAACAAGGTCCCTTCGGAACTTCGTATCGCGTCGCGGATCGCAATCACTTCGTTGGCCGCTTTGCTTGCCGTTTCGGAAAGCTTGGTGATGTGACCCATTTTGCGACCTTGTCTCGCACTTTCTTTGCCGTAGAGATGCAAGTAGGTTGCGGATTCCTGAAGGGCTCTCTCAAATCGCGGCGATTCGCTGCCCCATACGTCTCCCAATAGGTTCGCCATTGCGGCAGGTTGGATGAGCGACGTGTCGCCAAGCGGCAAATTGCAGATCGCTCGCACTTGTTGTTCGAACTGACTCGTTCGACAGGCCTCAATCGTCAAATGGCCAGAATTATGGGGGCGTGGCGCAATCTCATTGATCATCAGTTCGCCGTCCATTCCAACAAAAAACTCCACGCACAAGATGCCTTCAAGTTGCAAGGATTCGGCGACCCCTACCGCAATCGACTCGGCCCGTGTTGCCACCGAGTGCAGTGCCGATTCGGCGGGGCAAGTTGTGATGTCGAGCACATGATTCGAATGCGAATTGGTGAACATGGGATAAACGGCGGTTGCACCGTTGGCCGTTCGGGCCACGATGACGGAAACTTCCGCTTGGTACGAAATCCATTTTTCTGCGATCAGTGGTTCAGGACCGAGCAGTTCAATCGCATCGTTGGCTTCGATCTGATTTGTGACGCGACGCTGCCCCTTGCCGTCGTAGCCCCAATTCGTGGTTTTCAGTACCAATGGCCAACCTAGCTCTTCCGCTGCGGGCGAGATATCTTGGATCGATCGGATCTCACGGAATGGAGTCACTGGATATCCAAAATCCTTGAGAGTCCGTTTTTCTTTGAGACGATGCTGCGCAACCGCAAGCACTCCGACACCAGGTCGAACCAACGTGACTTCGGCGGCGCGTGCGACAGCTTCGATGGCGATGTTCTCGAACTCAAGCGTAATCACATCGACTTTTTCGGCAAAGCTGCGAACGGCCTTCGGATCGAGGTAGTCTCCAAGAATGGTCTCTTGCGCAACCTGGCCGGCAGGGCTATTCTGCTCGTCCGTGAAGACAACGACACGATAACCAAGTCTTTGTGCTGCGTGAGCAAACATGCGACCAAGTTGTCCGCCCCCAAAAACTCCAAGTGTCGAACCTGGAACAATGACCCGATGTTGTCTGTCCGTGATGCTCAACTTAAAGTCTGGTTGTGCAAGACAGATTGAGTTTGGTCGGCCATGAACGCATCGACCTTTGTCCTCAATGCCTCATCATTGAGAGCTAATATTCGTACCGCCAATAGACCCGCGTTTTTTGCGCCCGCCGCACCGATGGCGAGCGTGGCCACAGGAACTCCGCCCGGCATCTGCACAATACTCAACAGCGAGTCTAGCCCCTTGAGACTCTTGCTCTGAACAGGCACCCCCAGCACAGGCAAGGGTGTGCAGGCAGCGACCATCCCAGGTAAATGTGCGGCTCCGCCAGCACCCGCAATGATGACTTGAAGACCACGCGACTGCGCCTTCGATGCGTATTCGATCATGAAATGGGGCGTCCGATGAGCTGAAACAACTTTTGCTTCGAAAGGGACGTCAAAATTTTTGAGAATTTCGCAAGCCTCCTGCATCGTCTTCCAGTCGGACCGAGAGCCCATGATGACTCCCACCTTTGCCTTGGTTACCCCAAGGAGTTCGCTATCCATCGTCAATTTCCCAACTGTTTTCTTCGGAACAAAGCACTTTTATCGCCATTCGGTTTGACGACGTCGGGCAGTATTCTAGCGTCAGCCCCTAATTATTCGAAGATGCCTAGACGCTCCAAAACGAAGACTCTTTCGGTCCTGTGTAAACGACCTTCATGTCGGGAGTTTCGAAACGCGTTTGATCGCGATACAGCGATTCAACGCCGCCAATCACCATGCCAGACGTCAGCAAAGTGCGTTCGACGGGGTACGGCAACTTGCCTTCCAAGACCATGGTTTCGATATGCCTCGCCAGTGGATTGAAGAAATCGGCGGTGGTCGAACTTTGATTCGGCATCGGCAAATACATCTGACACGAAAAGATCTCGCCGTTGTCTTTTCGCAAACCGGCATAGTTAAAGTCCCGGATCGACGTCATCAACATCGAGGTGCGAAAGCCATCGCGATGCTCAATGAAGTAACCGGTGATCTCAGGTAATGCACGACGGGCCCACTCAAACGTAACGGGGCCTGTCGGATACCCCCCATCGACCGGCAAATGATGGCTGCGGTTGAGTGCCGCAATCACAAGTCTTTTGGTTGCTTCTCGATCGGAAGCCGCCAACGCCTCCCATACTCGCTCCCCTTTCAAAGCGTGCACACTGCTAATTCCTGTTTCGCCGCCCGCCCTCCGCTCGGACATGCATTGGGCTGTTTCCAAGCCGTGAAAATCGTAGCTATCCACTTTGCCGTAGCAAACACATACGCTTTCTTGCAATGGCGTTCCGAACGGCATATCTACGGATGGCAAACGCCAAGTCACCGGCAACGACGATCCCGCCAAAAAAGGAAACCCGAGTCGTTTCGAGTCCGCCACCATTTCCACACATTCGTTCCATTCGGTCGAGAGATGCTTGTCGTTGAAAACAGGTACGCTCCGCCCCGAAGCCTCAAAGACTTTCACAATTTCCTTGAACCAATCGTATCGCGGATAGCGTTTTTGCCCTTTTTCGTTATTCGGGTAGTCGCCATGTTCACCGATAATAACGACGCCGTCGACTGCCAACTTCGAAGTGCCCAAGGTCAACGATTCTGCAACCGTCGGATATGCTTGAAGCTTGTATTTCTCGATTCGCGATTTGGCCAGATCCCCTTCTGGGAATTGATCGATGTAAACCGATGCGATATCGAAACGAGGCATTTGCCAACGTCCGCCCCAGGTATATCCCATCGCATGCCGATCAAGAAAATGCTGAGCATGGGAATGCGTTCGAACTTCGGTGCCAAGGAATGCGATCCGCTTGCGTGGTTGTGACGCTCTCGCTAACGGCGCCTGCAAGCACAGCAAACCCGCGGAAGTCGTTGCTACAAATGCCCTGCGACTTAATTTCATGTCTGTACCTATCCGTTCCATGATTCCCCATCCCAAGCTAATACGCGTTCGAGCCAGGCCACAACGTCATTGGAAAACCTGTCGAACAGAAACTCACCTTTCTCTATCGTAGCCAGATGCGGCCAGCCAATGTGTCCGGGTGCGGATCGATCTTTCGTAATCCAGGCTCGATTGCCCGGTCGGAACGGATCGCCCGGTTCGACAACGGGCGCATTCAAGTAGTCGCCAACCAAATGCGGAGCAAGTTTCAAAATCATCGAAGTCTCCCATTCGCATGCGTGCCCCATCTCTTGTTGAAAAAGCGGCAAACTCGCTTGGTCCGTCCCCAGCCCCCAATACGTTCCCATCAACAATAGCAAATCGTCGCGTTGCCGGTGCTTTTGTCTCACTTCAAAGATGGCCTGCTTACCCGGAACGTCATTGCCGCCGTGTCCGTTGACAAAAACAATCCGTCGAAATCCATGCTGAATGAAGTTTTCAACCAGGCCATTGAGCAAGTCCAAGTACGTTCTCGGTGAAGCCGAAAGCGTCCCACAAAAATCCAAGTGGTGATCTGAGTTGCCCAACCACATCAAAGGGGCGAACAAAACTTGGGACTCCATTTGCAACGACACGCGCCGAACGACCTCGCCAAGCAAAAGACTATCCGTAAAGACAGGCAAGTGAAGTCCATGTTGCTCAAGTGCCGCGATAGGGACAACAACGGGCGTGTCGGGTGCAAGTTCTTGGATTTTCGGCCAAGGCAGATCGGAAAGGTTCATGCAGGGTTACTCTATCACTTCTTAACCGTGGGGGAATAAACTGAGGTGCAATAATTGAGCTCACTCAAAAAAGCGATCATAGCATCTCGCGTTTCAAAATACTTTGGACGCCCCTGATTGAAGAATCCATGTCCCTCCCCTTCGTAACCCAATAGCCGACAGTCGCAACCCAACATCGTGGCTTTGTCTTGGAATAATTTCACCGTCGAGTAAGGAACCGTTGTATCGGATTTGCCATGAAAAATGATCGTGGGGGGTAAGTCTTTGCTTAAATGATGAAAGGGCGAAGCCGATTCGGGTTTGTCTCCGATTCGTTCGGCAAGATTCCCTATTCGCTCTACATCGCGATCAAGCTTCGAGCCAGTCGGAGCAAGGATTAATGCTGGGTTGAAAAGAACGAGGGCGTTTGGGCGATAATCAGCCTTGGACCTGCCCGTTTGCGTACCACGGTAATCTAGAGTTGCGACTGCAGCGGCCAAGTGGCCACCCGCGCTCCCACCTCCGGCTGCAATACGGTTGGGATCGATTTTCAATTCAGCAGCATGATTGCGAACGAATGCGATCGCGTCTTGTGCATCGGAAATGCAATCGATGACTTTCGATTGATCTCGCGAAGCCACGCGATACTCAGCGGACATTGCGACCATTCCTAAATCTGCCAGGGCACGGCACTGGGAATAGAATTGCTTTGGATCGCCGCTGTTCCAGCCTCCGCCAAAAAAGAATACAATCGAAGGTCGGTTGTCGTTTGAGGGCAAATCCGTACCAGTTGCATTCGGCCCCGCCTCAAATAGGTGCAACTGAAACGACTTGCCCTCGACTGTCTTGTAAGTCAGTTTGCGATCGCATGTTGGCAGGTCTTTTGCGTCGACACGTTGTTTGTCCGCTTTTCTGTCCTTTTTCTCTTGAGCGATGACGGGAGAGCAGGCGACAAGAAGGACGCAAAGAATAAGGACGATTGGTTTGAAGTGCATATTCCTGTTATCGAAACACGTGTGCTTAATCAACATCATAAGGCAGATTCCCTCTTGAAACGAAAGCTGGCAGACAGTGCCTATCGTTCTCAACATTTGCAAAAATTTCGAAAGCTCAGAATAGCAGAATTCATTCGAGTCACCAATCGTTTTTACCCAAAGTAGTAGGCACATTCTATGTGCCGTCCACCTGGAATCTTGGCAAACGCTTGACTGGGAAGGGCACGGCGGAGCGTGCCTGCACGTTTTGTCGGCTGTGTATTGAAGGAGGCAATTCAATTGGCGTTAAAAGATTTGGTCGACTGATTCACGTACGCACGTAGATCGATCGAGCTGATTTTATTCTGAATGCAAAGATTCAACGTTCGAGCGTCGAAGTTTACTGGGCTAAACCAGAACTCCGCCTGCGAACAGTTGCTCCTTGGACCAAATTGGTAGTGACTCGCTGAGATGCCGGTTACCCCCCTAATAATTAGCCTGAATCAGGGATAATAGATTTGACAAAACAAGGATAACTCCTCAAGCTTCAGGGATAACAGTCCCTAAGCGGGATAAAAACAAGCGAGGCAACACAGAAATGGAGACGAAGTATGCAAGACTTGGATATATCTTTCCGATCAATGCTTCTCGAAGCTGTCGCTCAACCTTTAGCATCGAATGCTGATTCAAAGGTCTTGCTTTTGTCGTGTATCGACTATCGATATCCTCAGCGTATTACCGAGACAATGGAAGCAGAAGGCCATAGTGGGCGTTACTATCATCTTGCGATGGCGGGAGCATCTCACGCGGGTAATCAAACGGCACATAGCGGTGTATGGCACCGAACACTCTTCGACCACCTCGCATTTGCAGTTAACGACGCTAACGTTGCGGGCGTCGTGATAATCGACCACTTAGACTGCAAAGCATTTCACCTTTATGAAGGTGTGCCGGTGGGCGATTTGGACGCAGAACGCAGGCGACATGAGGAAATTGCGAATACACTAGTTCGCGAGATTGTCAGCACCTTTCCCACTCTCGCTGGGAACGTGAAGGTTCTTTTGCTTCCGAAAGAATCCAAACCCGATACGATTGCTGAGGGGTAACTGACCACGCATCTACAATAATGCCGAAAACGGGTAATGCTTCCCATTACCGGTCGCCCCACACCACGGTACCTGCGGGTCCAAATACGGATCTTCAACGAAGGGGAAGACACAAAGGGACACAGCACATTTGTGAGGGACCTTACTCATCGGGTGCTTTCGTCCCAGGCGTTTTTTTACTACATCGAAATCCAGGCCCGAATTTGAGAAAAAGGTCCCCAAACTACGAAAAGAGTACAAAGACAAGCTGAGTTCGCGCTGCACTTAGCACAGTCTTGTTTGAGATCTCAAAAGTTTCGGTTCGATTTGCCTTGCCAAGAATTGCTATATGTGGCTTACGTAGAATCTGCTTCGCGATTTTAGGCTGCGAGCTTGCTCGATCCCCGTTAGCTTTCCAGCCACGTTCTTGAATTTGCGGCCTAAATCCTTAACCATTCTGGACCACTCGTGAGTATCTATGCGTGCGCTCCTAGTCCCGAAGGGACGAAACGATGTGGCCATGGGCTTACGCGCTTACGCCGCTTACGCCCATGGCTACAACCTTTCGCCACTTCGTGGCTACTCAAACGACATTGGCGACTTCGCTTGGTTGCCAAAACGGGTCGCCTTCGAATAGAATCAAGAGTCAAAGGCTGGTTCTTTTTCTTCACAAGCTCGTTGAACTTAAACGTTATCGAATCGGCCCACGCTTAAAATACATCAGGAGGCAAACATGTCACTCGAAACACTAATCGGCGGTCTTACGCGCGATGAGCAGATTGTCGCGATGGAACTACTTTGGAAACGGCTAACGACCGAAGATCCCGCCGCTGCGCCACCGGAATGGCATCGAAGCGTTGTTGCCAAACGTGTGGCTGCAACCGAGCGAGGAGAAGAAGCCCTTTCTGACTGGGCTGACGCCAAAAAGCGGCTTGCGGATCGTCTCCTATGAGAATCAAGATTTCCGCTGGCGCTGAACGCGACATTGCGGATGGATGCGATTTTTACGACGATATCGATCCAAACCTTGCAACTTACTTCCATGACAGCATTTCTGCAGACATCGATTCGCTACTGCTCTATGCAGGGGTTCATGCCAAGGTTGACGGATGCCACTATACATTCGCCTCGCGGTTCCCGTTTGTAATATGGTATGGGGTCATAGACGATCTCGTGATTGTCTACGCTGTGCTCGACGGCAGGCGCGATCCAGACCGCAACGCTCAGGCCCTGCGTCGACGGCGGCACCAGATCGAATGAGGGGAAGCTCAGAAACGACAAGACGAAGCAATAATGAATGATGATTGGAGTTTCGTTAGCGAACTCGCAGAAAGTAAGCACCTACCCTTCGAATTCAAAATGATAGTTCCATTCGTCCTTCCTTGGGTGGAATAACAAAACGATTTCTCGCGTCGCGGGATCGAGGGTCGCGAGATTCGGCCCCTTTTGTCGATTACAGTCAGGACATGCCAGAGCCAGGTTGTCTATGGAATCATCCTGCACGTGCTGTTTCGCTTGAATGTGCTCTACGCAAACGCAAAGGGACACAGCACATTTGTGGGCGGCCTTAACTACCCACCCGAAAACATGCAGTTTCCCTTTTCCCTAAATCACAATGGGTCAGCACAGCAACCGCAGCTTGGCAGGAAAACATGCCGCAAGCATGTTGCGGAGGCCCATGCGGGTCTGATAGATTGAAGTTAAAAAAAGCGGAACGCGTAGAATCCGCACAGGTCAAACACGGCGGAGCGACTTAGCCCAACGTACAATCTATCCCTCCGTTCCGCTTCGCTCCAGTTGGATTAGATTGTAATTGGTTCGGCTTGCAACAAGGAATTGCCATTGTACGTCATGACTAGAAGTATGATCCTCCTCATCCTGTCGCCCATGCTGGTCGGGATTCCGTCTTGTACACCCTCGGGGCCACCACGCGGTACCTACACCATTAATACGTTTGAATTCGTGCATTCCAACCCACCCCAAAACATTGGCGAAGCGATTCCAAATATTTGGATCGACACGAACTTGAAATTGAGTAGCTTGTCCGGAGGAACACTGTCGAGCAGCCTGCCGTGTGCAGTAAAGATCGACTACACGGACAACAGCTTCAAATTCAAGGACGCAGTATTCACTTCCGTGAAGATAACCTACGTTGATGGCACAATAGCTCCATCCACAAAAGCGGTCAAAATGCCGTTGCGAATTGCCGCGAGGGAATACGAAACGGTGAATAGTGTTGCTGGAGGTCGAATCGTGAAGAGCAAGGCTTGGATTATTTCAGGCACGATTCCGAACGTTATCACACGCGCTGAACCGTTTAGGCTGCAGATCGAAGGGTATTTTACCAAAGACGATAGCAACCGAATTCCATTTGCAATGGAACAGCATTTCGACATCAAAACGGAAAACACCGTCAGAAGCGCGGAAGATGTGTTGAAGGATAAGTGATCACGAGAGACGCAAAGGGAAAAGAGACGCAAAGGAGTGACGCAAAGGGACACAGCACATTTGCGGGGGCCTTACCTTTCCTGTTGGCGCAACGGCGGGAGTGGCTGACGATGAGCGAACTTTCCGAAATAAGCGCTCACCCAGGATCACAGGAGTCGAAAAACGAGGACAAGCCGATTGTCGGCCCTTGATTTTTGAGACTTTACTTGCGGCCACTAAGTGGAGGTGGCCGTACGTCCACGGAAGAACTGGCCTCATTTTCGAGAGGAATCGTCATGAACAATCCGTACACATCAACCATCGAGCCTATTGTCGATCCAAAATGGAAATCGCAAATCGCAATCGACACCGGACGTTTGGCTTTGCTCGTCATGACCTGGCTTGTCGTTACCTACGCAGTGTCATTACCATCAAGTAAGATACTAACCAAAGACAGTGCCCTAATTGCTCTGTCCCCCTTAGTTCCCATCGGTTTATTGGCAAGCGCAATTGCTGGCGAGACAATCTCGGCTATACTTTTAACGATATTTACATGCCCAATCGCCATCAGCGTGGTTGTTGTTGCGCTGGGAGTGAGAACGTTGCACGCCTGGGTGGCAGCCATTTCGATGGGAATCCTCTATGGTCTTTTCCTTCGGTTGTTCTTCTTGATGGTTGACATCGCGTAGTAGCCGAGGAGAGAGAACCGATGAGAAGCATTGTCTACATGAGGAAAGCAAAAAGGGGACATGTCTCATTTGCTGCGGTAGTCTAAAAAGAGACCTGCCCCCTTTTGTGCCGTCCCTAGTTTGCTTTGGTGCAATTCACAGCGGACACAGCCCTGTGTCCCTTTTCCCTTTAGCCCCAAGTCGTTCCCGCGCAGGCGGGAATCCAGTGGAGTGCGCGTGATGACTGGGTTCCCGCCTGCGCGGGAATGACGGTGGGTTCCCGCCTGCGCGGGAATGACGTGGAAAAGCCATGACGGCGAACTTCATTTGTTAGAGAGCTTTTTCGCAATCGAGGCGCAGACGTTTATGATTTCGCGAGCGTTTTCGTTGACGCTGGGCAGGACCAATAAGAGTTCGTCGCTCGAAACACCGCTGACATTCGCTTTGGTATTCAAGCTCGTTCGGTATTCGTTTAACAATTCGCGAGCTCTACCCATGCGTTGATTCAATTGGTCTCGCTCGTCCACGGTAAGCGTTGCGTCTCGCACAGGGTCGGCACTTGCGGCCAAGCTGAGCTGTTCTGGCCATAGAGCTTTCAAGTCCGACAAATAGTCCGCGATCAACCGACTACACCCTCCAAAACCTCCGATGATAATGACGGGTTTGCCAAGTTCTAATGAGCAAACGACCTCTTCCAGGATGCCTGCCATCCAACCTTTTGCACCTCGAATGCGGCCCGCAAATACAATGCGAAGATCGACTTGCGCAGAAGAGAGTTTTCGCATCGCCGTCAGCGCGTCGGAACGCAGCCGACTAGCCCTACCTGGTTCGAGTGATGCGAGTAGTTCGGCCTCTGCAACCGAGGGGGGATCGATCTTCACGAAATTGCAAATACCCACCAGCTTGTTAATCTGTTCGTCGGAAATGCTTTTGTACGAGTCCCATGCGGAATAGTTCACGAGTGGCCAAGTGTCAGGTTTCGTTACGTCAACTTGGCTCGCAGCATTCTCATCCACCCATTGATGAGCTGAATCGATAAGCCGCATTGTTAGTCTCTGATTGGGATCACCCAAGATGCCGCCCCACGCGAGCCGATGCCCATCACTAAGCAAGCGTCGCGCAAGTCGCACGCTCATTTCCTCGACATGGTCCATGCCGATACCTTGTTCGGCGAGCTCTGCGTTGTCGCCCCCCGACGAAATTGCGATCAAGAGACTTGCATTTACCATGACATCGCTTCCTCAAAGCTAACTAGTTGTGAATCCCGATGAAAGGACTGGACGACCGAATCAAGTTCGGATAATTCGGTTTTGGCTAAGCCATAACCTGGATACACAATATACCGAATTTTGGCAACATCTTCTTTGCCAGCCAACATGATTTGCCTGAGCTTTGATAACGTCCAGGTGTCAGGCACCCAAGTCAAATAGCAAATGTCCATTCGCTTTGTCTGTTTTCGTGCGATGGAAACCGCTACCTTGCGATGCACAAGGCCGAGCATGACCTCGAGTGCCAGCCGATCGACGAGTCGTTCGGTAGTTTTACGCGGTTCCATCGCGTCCCATCCGATGCGTGGCACTCCTTCGAGCATCGGCATGGGCCGAGTCCAAAGGTTGCCCAGGTTGTAAATTCCGACCACCGGTTGCACTTTCCAAATCCCAGGACTGCTGATCGCACGATTCAAACGCACTGGCGTTCGCGCCTCGGTCGCTTCACGACGACACCATTGCCTCGATGGATACGTGTCGGTCACAGTTGCGACCATTGCGGCGGTATCGGTCCTGGCTGATTTCATCATCTCCGATTTCCATTTACCGCCGTACGGTAAGTCGTTGGCATCATACCAAGCTACCATCTGCCCAAAGCTGCGCACGGAGTCGCGAATGTACTCTGCAATCTGCCGACCATCGCGTTTTGCATGGCTTAAAAAAACGTTGAGGGGCGGCGTCACATCGCTATTGTCGGCTCGCACAAACCTCGCTGCGGCCTCGGTAACTGCGCGGCGCAGGAACGCCGTCATCTGATCAAGAGGCATATCAAGCGACCGAATTGGGTTGAAATTCTCGTAGACCTCTGGAATACGGTACAACCCCTCGTGCATGGCGATGGGCAGAATCTGCACTCGATTCTTCCCAACGTGTTTTTTATTCCAAGTTCGAGCGGACTTGGCAAAACGAACTAATGCAGTGCGCCAATCAATGTCGCCTACCATCTCTTGATCTACTAACAAAACGACGATGTTTAGATCTGAATCGCTGAATGAAATGTCCGGCTGTAGCCTTGCCTCAACGATCCGACGTCGAAAATAGACAGGCAGTCCTGCGTTGCTCTGATTCTCGGTCAACAAGCTCAGTCGGAACCAATCGAAAAGATCACTTGCAAGTTGTGTGGCGACCTTGCTCTTTAAATGATGCACTACGTAGATGCTGACGGGTGAGGGCATAATCAAGATCAAATAAAGAGAGTCAAAGCCAACGATTCGATAGGTGTTGATACAAAACACTCAAGCAATGAACCGTCATCGATCATAACAAGGGACGCCACTCGTCGTGCGGTTTAGCCTAAAAAACTGAACGAACCGCCGTACAAGTTTTGCGGGATTCGAAACACCCCAAGCTTGCCCTTGGGATTTGTGATGCTTTGTGGCACTGCCTAAGTTATCATCGACGCCAATTAACCTAAACTTGATTCTCCACAATAGTTCCCGAAACTATCTGTATCAATGCTTTTAGATGCTTAACGTACTTTTTATATTCTTCGGTCGGACTTTCCTGAATCCAGATTTGATCAGTCGCCGGACATTCGCCGATGACCGTACCCAATAGCGCCGCGCTGATATGAATTCGACCTCCACGCACATCCCAGTCCCAATACGAAGCAAACAAAGGTGGTCCATTGAACTCATATATATTCCAGTGCTTTGCCCAGTTCTTCGTTCGCAAACCTTGCTCAATCTCCGCTCGGGAATCATCGCGGTGCTTAACCGAATCAAACTTTCCGTACTCAACTTGCTTCAGCAAACTGTCGCGGGCGAAGAAAAAGGTGAGCGACTCCCACTGCACATGACCCCTAGCCTCAAACGCTTCGGCAAGCTTGCTGCAGAGCTGCCAGTTCGTCGCTCCAACGAAAGCGACTTTTTGATGGGTTGTTAGCAACAAAACAGGTGGAACTTTAAATTTGCCATCGATACCTAAAAAAGTCGGACGAAGGGTTGGGAGGTAATCCTCTGAAAACATCCAGCTCGCTTTGCCCTTTACCCATTTGGGTCGCTTTTTTGCTGGTACGCTTTTATGGAGATCACGAAGACAATGAAAGGTGTCAAATGGCTTGTTATTTTTCAAGCAAATGCGTTGCGCAATAATCACTGCCGAAGGGGTGAGTCGAAACGCATTTAAGGTCCATTTGCGTTTGTCTGAATTTGCAAGGCGTTCTGCCAACTGGCGAACCTTGGCTCCCTCGTCCTTCCAATTCGTGTTTACCGTGAATATATTCTTCGCGATCGATGGTATTACTGTCGAACGAAACTCGTTTAACAAAGCGATCGCAGTCCTATTGAGTCCTCGCACTTGATCATCGCGCGGGATGCAGCCGGCATCATCGATCCAGTCCGCATCGCATTGTTTTGCCATCGCACCAGCAAATGCCAAGCGCAACAGGTTTGCAGGATATGCATTCGCGGTAGATACTTCGTCGAACGGCGTCAACTGATCAAGATAGCGTTTTAGCGCCTCGATAAATACCTCGCCTGACAACGTAATGCCAATCGAATCTGCAACGATTTCACGCATCCATGCGGTCCAATATCGGAGGTAAGTCGCTGCTTTGATTTCTTCGAGAATGGTTTCTGTAAACCTCTTAGAGTAATCAACGGCATGACCTACCTCATGAGACAACAAAGGGAGGTATTCCGGGGATTGTGCTAAATGCCCCGGCAAACAAATCAGTGGGAAGGGAGGCAGCGATTCGCCTCGATCGACTCTTTTGGGCGTGACTTTGAAGAGAGATGGTATCGGCAGTTTGGCATCGGGTGCCCAAACTGCCGGACTCAAGGCAGAGTCAATGGCAACCATCGGTCCGATCGGTTGCGTTGCGCCTTCGGCCACAAACAGTTGAAAGCCTTCGACACACATCCAGTCGGCAGCCTCCAATATTTGGACTTCATACCCTCCGCGACGGGGCTGGATAAATGCGCGATCGATGTAACGGACTACCTCCTCAAGCTCCATGCGGCGGGTCAACAACAGCTGCAGATTGATCGACGAACGGGATTCATCCAATGACATTCTAAATCGAGCCAGTTCCTTCTGAAAGACCTCAATAAAGGTGGCCAACTCATCGCGTTGCCGGTACGCAAACGATATTGTCTGGTCCGTCTTATCGCGAAGCAGTTTGACGATCGACATCGCAGTTTTTATTGTGCTGTTCGCATCAGCTAGCGCGAGAGCGATCTCATTCGACAGATTGTCAGCCATGTGGTTGTTACGCTATGAAGAGGATCGGTGAGTAGCGCCTAGATTGGAAACTCTCTTACTTCTGCGGTGGGAAGTGTATAGAGTTTCTGAAAACCTGCCTTATCGAGATCACTGATTTGGAAGTCGAGCGTCCCGTGACCATTGAGCGGATAATGCATCACGGACTGCGAGTCATATTTGGACAAGGCTTCTCCGCCAATCCCCCCGGTAACCCAGTTTTCCATGGCGGCCTTTTCGGCAGGGGTCATTCCCGCTTGAGCTTCATGTCGGATGTGTTCATGTCGAAAACCTAAAACGTGACCCAGCTCATGTCGAATAACTCCTACCTGATCAAACGGATTGGGCTGGAGAAACGTTGTTGGTCCGATATGAACGAATCGTTTGTCGGCAGTATCGTTAGGGAAGAAGGCAAACGCATACAAGTTTGGATCGTTTAATTGCTCAAATTTGAATTGGAAAACAGGATCGTTCCCATCTTCAGCAAATCGAACCGAGTCCAAAATCCCCATAGCGTTTGCCGCTGAATTCCAAGCCTCGGTCGCTTTGGTGCAGATCGTTTTCGCAATCGCAAGTTCCGCTGCATGTCCGGAAAACGACGCTTCATCGATAGCCCATGTAAGCACGACAGGGATTTCCCAGCGCATCGGCTTGCCGTCGATGGTTGCTGCTACGAGTCCCTCGGGTGCATCGGCTTGCTTTACTTGCGCGGCGTTGAGTATGCCTGTGGCGTATCGCTGTAACTCGCTTTCTTTGAGCTTTTGATCCAACTCGACGATATAGTACGTTTGGCCATCGAGCGTGACTTTTGGAGAAGAGCTTTTGATTTTCTCTACCAGGTCTGATACGGTCATTGAAAAGGTCCTTTTTTGAAACGCGTTTAAAACTGACGAGCGATAATGGGTACGTAGGCTTCGCGAATGGAGTGATCTTTAATGCTGATACCGAAACCAAACAGCGCTGCGCTATCCAACTCGGATTCGGATAATGGCACCCGGAGTCCGCCCGGGGTTATCGGTGCATTCATTGCGTTCAAGCGGCGTTGCATGTCGTCAAACTGAGTCTTCGACAACTCGGGTGGCTGTTCGATTCTAAGGCCCGCGCTGAGCGCAGTTGTCGAATTGGGTTTCACGTTGCCATTCGCGTCAAACCAATGCAGATCTCCAAAGTGTCCATAGCCTGGAGGCACTTGCGGGACGACATCGTTGTGGTTAACAAAACGGAAGTAGCGACCTGGAAAGGCTGCTGAATAAAAATCCGACAACTGCTCTGTCCCGAGCTTGGGTTGCCCATAGGTATAGATGCCGCGTATTCGATACTGGCTCACATATTCGGAGGCAGCAATTACCGCCAAGGCCCCTCCAAGACTGTGCCCCGTTATCCAGAGCTCTTTGGTACTATTCATCGCCAAATTCAAGATGCCATCAATACGATTCTTTGCGTCCTGAAAAGCGCGATAAAAACCGCTGTGCACGCGACCGTAAATGGGACTCTCAAAACTGGCTACGGATAAATTCCGCAGCCAGTCGCCAAGGTTTTGTTCCGTGCCGCGAAAGCTGAGCATCGCGATTTCAGCGTCCCACGCAATGAAGCCTTGCGTGTCAGCAACGTCGAACAGAAAACAGTCGGTAAATTTCCAGTCAGTCGTTACTCTATCGATTAACTCTCGTGCATTTTTTTGATAGGCCGCTTCGCTGGCCATCGCTAAAGACAATGCAGTTTGCCAACTGAATAGGTCCGATTTAAGACCATCGATATCAAAACCATGCGTCATTGTATCGGCTGTTAAACCGAGCATCGCGCCGCTTGTACCGTCCGACGCCAATCGCTTGAGCAACGCTTCACCAAAACGATTGGAGGCGGATCTGTTCTCGTTGGACTTCAATGCAGATGTTGTGACTAGCCCTGCAGCTAGGGTGCTGTCGACGGACATCGCATTGGTAAGATCGGCGAAGGTGATTGTCGGTAAACTTGGTTGCTGCCCGCGAGCGATTGCTTCCACCGCTTGGATAACCTCGGACTGCGTACAGAGTAAACTGTGTTCGCCCCTAACTTTGTAAGCTTTCAGACCTGGAACGAGCGAGGATCGAGACAGGACCGATCCGTCACCTTCTGGGCTCATTAAGTTTACGGTTCGGTCGGTGTGGTCCGAATTCCAAGGCATCGCTGCGAGGGTGGGCAAGTCCTGGGAAACGAGGTGCGTTGCATTGGAAAATAGGGGGCTCGACCATACGATTTTCTTGACTTCTCGGCTATGGTCGAGCCATTGTTGATCCGGCTTGATCGCGCCCGGCCATCCCCTTACCGAATAGAGTTCGGCTGCTTCTGGAAATACGTCCGGGTTGGGCAGCAAATCGATGAGGCCTGGAAAGCTTGCGCCCATGAGCTGAAAGTCTTCAAGTGTTTCGGAAATGGAAAATCGATCAAGCTCTTGAAACGACTCAGACTTGCCCATGATCGCAGCTGCGACACTGTAGGTTCCTCCAAGAGGTGAGCCGACCAAGATGCAATGCTGAACGCTCGAACTCCAATGCGCGTTGCGAGCCGCATAAACCGAAGCCACTAATCCGCCCATCCCGTGGCAAACTAAAATGACCTTGCGACCGGACTTGACGGTGCTCAACCCTTTGAGAAACGCATCTAATGCGTCTGCAGCAACCGTGACGCTTCGACGCCAGTCGTAGCAAAAATCATGTGGTTGAAATCCGTGTTGCCGCCAAGTGTCGAACGCCGTTTTGTATTTTCGCCAAACCAATCCATCGGTTTCGATACGAACCGTGTGCTGATCGCTCGCGCCATCGGATTGCAGTGTCAAGCACGTGGAGAACCGCCCCAAAACGAGTTCGATATAGTTGAGCCAGATGCGCCGTCGACCACCAACAACGTTGGCTAAATGGCAATCTGTCACGCCGTGCAGCAACACAATTTCTGGGAGTGCCGGATCGATCTTGGGCTGGAACAACAACCCTGTACTTGGATCGGCAGCTTCTGCCGCCGCAACTTGAGCCGCTACCCCTATTTCACTCGCACGTGCTTCAGCGAGAATGGGTGCTAGCGATTCAATGGACTCAAAATGCGACTGCAAAAAGCTCTTTAACTCATCATCGTCAAAATTACCGATAAGGTTCGAGTGATCGATTTCCATGAGCAAGTATTCCTAGTAAGGATAACGACAGGTCATTACATCCACACTTAACCTACACAACGATCATGAGCAATTTGTCAATGTCAGCGTAACGGTTACTATTGAAGTACACAACGCGCTTTTCGATTTTCGGGCAGAAGAGTTTGGACGGAAGAACGGAAATCGGACCGAGAAACCCTGCGATTCATTTCAATCGCGTACGGCGGTTGATACCATCCGCAGCCAAAGTTCCCGCCTACGCGGGAAGCTAGTAATGTACTTTCCAATAATTGTAATGTACTTTCCAATAAGTCGTTCCCGCGCAGGCGGGAATCCAGGAACCAATCGACCCCTTTGGCACGGTCGCGAGAGTCGTTCCCGCGCAGGCGGGAATCCAGTGGAGTGCGAGAGATGACTGGGTTCCCGCCTGCGCGGGAATGACGGGGAGTTGGGTTCCCGCCTTCGCGGGAAGGACGGAAGAACGGAAATCGGACCGAGAAACCTTGCGATTCATTTCAATCGCTTCCGGCGGTTGCTACAATGCGCAGCCCGAAAGCGATCCGCCGCTCTTGCGGTTTACGTAACCCCGGCTGAAGTGTAAGCATTTTCGTTCCGACATTGCGAGAGAACCCAGTGAACCAACCGATTGTTAACGCCATCAACGTGAGCCGCTACTTCAAACGAGGTTCGGAGCGTGTCGATGTTCTTGATAATCTCAGCCTGCAAGTTCCAGAAGGTCAATTCTTGGCCTTAATGGGCCC
>JAIPFP010000242.1 GCA_021736575.1 Pirellula sp.
GGCGTTCACGACGGATCGGAAGTGTTGCAGGAATGAGGGTACATTCATAAGGTCGCCTCGTTTGCCGAACCATCATGCAGTAATGCACTTGCGAGTTCGTCATACAGCAACTTTTCAGTTGCCTCGATTTCCTTCTGCAAATCCTGATACTTTTTAAGTAACTTGTCGGGATCGTGACTTTCTTCCTCGACAGCTCTAGGATTCTTGATATCGAGGTTGTAGATGGGCCAATAATATCGATCTCCAGTCGCCTGAGCATCCTTGGCCTGCTGTCGAACCGACTCAAGCTTTAGCTCCAGTTCTTTGACTTGGTCCTCGAGTGGTCTCTTCTTGGCTGGCTTCGACTCTGCTTTCAGTGCAGTACGCAGTTCCTTGACTTGTTCATTCAACGCAGCGGCTTCATTGCTCAGTTCTTCGGCTCGGTCCCGATGCGGTTTTGCCATTGCCTCAGCGTCTGCCTTGATCGCCTTGAAGTTTACTTTCCAAGCCTGATCTGTCTCGACTCGATCCGAGAATCCGTTGGACTCTTTGCCCCACCAGCATGCTATCGGTTGAAGCTCTTCGATGCGTAGTGGCTTTGTTTTCGAATAACTTTTCACACCTTCCGGATATCGGTGTTCGTAGTACCAGATCGTCTCAGTCGGCTTGCCTTTCGTGAAGAAAAGTAAGTTGGTCTTGATACCTGTATAAGGACTAAAAACGCCGTTTGGCAACCGAACAATCGTGTGTAAATTGCATTCCCGCAGAAGCAACTCTTTCACCTTAGCTTTCACACCTTCTCCAAACAGTGTGCCATCTGGCAGAACGACCGCGCCGCGTCCCTTATCCTTGAGTAGTTTTTTCACAATCAGCGTCAAGAACATGTCCGCTGTTTCGCGAGTGCGAATATCGGATGGGTAGTCGTTGCCGACGCCATCATCTTCCATGCCGCCGAACGGTGGGTTGGTGATCACACAGTCGACACGCTCGTTAAACCCCCAATCATTCCAGCCCTTGGCAAGCGTATTCCGGTGCTCGATCTGACTGGGCACGTCGATGCCATGCAAAAGCATGTTGGTGACGCAAAGAAGATGGGGGAGCTGCTTCTTTTCGATACCCCAGATGCACTCTTCGATCGCGTTCTTGTCTTCGGCGCCCGATTTCTTGGTCAACTGCTTCGTGAAGTGATCGATGGTTGACGTTAAGAAGCCACCCGTTCCACAGGCTGGATCGAGAACTGTTTCTCGTTTTTTGAGAGACGGATTGACCAGCTGCACCATAAAGCTAGTGATTGATCGTGGCGTGTAGAACTCGCCAGCGTTACCAGCGCTGCGGAGATCGTTTAGAATCTGCTCGTAAATATGGACCAATTGCGCACGACTTTTAAGATCGTGGAAGTTGATAGCTTCATCGAGTTTTTCGATGACTCCCAGCATTAACGTGCCGGATTTCATGTAGTTGTTCGAGTCAATAAAGACTTCGCGAACTACCTTGGCTCGAGGACTGCCATTCGCAGGCAATTCCTTCAGCTTCGAAAAAACCTGCGTGTTAACATAGTGAATCAACTCTGTGGCGGCGATCTGCGGTTTTCCATCTTTGTAGGCTGCCCAATTACGCCAGCGACACTCTTCTGGCAACACGGACTTGAACTTCTTCTTTTTGTCGCGAGCGTCATCTTCCCAATCGTCTTCGCGCTGGTCATAGATTTTCAGAAAGAGCATCCATGTCAATTGGCCGATGCGCTGCGCGTCACCGTCAACGCCATCATCCTTGCGCATGATGTCTTGAATGGACTTGATGGTTGTGGAGAGATTCATTCTCTATGGATTCCTGTTCGTCTAAGCTGCTTGGGCTGAGTAGAGTTCTTGTTCTAGTTCGGTTAGTGCTTTCGAGAATTCATCTGGGCCTCCGAAGATGTCGTAGCGAATAATCCGCTTGCCTCCAAATTCATCGAAAGGTGGCAGTTCGAGGATGGTTGCATCCTCGATATCTGCAATCCCATGATCGGCATACTTTTCGAGAATCGCTTCGAGCACAGCTCGGGCTTGCTCGCCGTACTTGGCAAAGTAGTTTCGCTTCTTGACGTTGTTGGCACGTTCGCGACGCGTGAGCGGCTTTTGATCCCAAGCAATGTGAGCGATCAAATCGAATGCATCAAGTTCTTCCGCTTTGGGGATTGCATTAGCCAAGATTTGCATGTCGATGCCAAGTTCGTTGAGCTCGTCCAGAATGACCTGCTTGCGCTCTGACTCTGTCCAACGTTTGAGAAAGTCTTGCATAGAGGCAAATTGGCCAAGCAAGCATCGTTTGATTTCATCTCTTAAATGCACGCGAAGCTCTTCCGTGATCAATTTTCCGTTTTCGTCCAAAAACTGCGTGCGTTCGACTCCTGCGCCAACAGGAACGTCTTCCAGTACATATTTCTTTCGAGGCTCGGAAGTGACTCCTCCATTTCCTCTGCCTTCTTGGTCTTCCCTTTCCTGTTCAGTGTCACGTTTGTCCGTTTCATTCTGACTTGATTCATCATCTGGAGGGACAATGGACTCATCTTTCGTGGGTTCATGAATCGTGACGGGATCACCATCAAATTCCGGGTCGAGGAATAGCCGTGTCGCGCCTTTGAAGTCTATGATCGTAAAGTAGAGCTTTCTGTAATCTTCGCGAATTCGAGTTCCGCGACCAACGATCTGTTTGAACTCCGTCATCGAGTTAATCGTTTGATCCAGAACAATCAACTTGCATGTCTTTGCATCTAAACCGGTCGTAAGTAACTTTGATGTGGTCGCGATGACTGGAAATGGTTCATCATTATCGATGAAATAAGAGAGCTGTGCTATTCCCTCGGGGTCATCACTCGTAATGCGAACGACATAACGACGGTTGGAGGCGGCTTCTGGAATGAGCTTTACAAGCTCTTGTCGCATACGTTCGGCGTGGGCCTGATCATCACAGAAAACGATTGTCTTCGCCATCGGATCTGTGGCACTCAAGAATTCCCAAACGCGTTTCGCCACAAATTCCGTTCGTTGGGTAAGAACTAGGTTTCTGTCAAAATCGGATGTGTTGTATTGACGTTGCTGGATCTTTTGACCGTGCTTGTCTGTTTGGTTTTTCTTTGGAGCGAATCCCAAGGCGTCGACATCAGACACAACTCGGATCACTTTGTAGGGCGCTAGAAATCCATCGTCGATTCCTTGTTTAAGGGAGTATGTATAGATTGGCTCGCCAAAGTATTTGTAATTGAATTCAGGATCATGGATTTCACGCTTGCCATCATCGCTCTCCTTCGGCTTCTTCTCTTTGGGCGTAGCTGTTAGCCCGATGTGAGTTGCAGAAGAAAAGTATTCGAGAATCGTTCGCCAAGCGGAATCCTCGGCTGCGCTGCCACGATGGCATTCATCGATTACCACAAGGTCAAAGAAATCAGTTGGAAATTGGCGGAAGATCTGCCTGGCCTCTTCGACGCCGGTGACGGCTTGATACAGAGCGAGATAGATTTCGTAGTTCTTCTTGACTTCACGATTAACAATCTTGTGCATTGCTTCACCAAATGGAGCAAAGTCCTGCTGGATCGTTTGGTCTACCAAAATATTCCGGTCTGCGAGAAACAAGATTCGTTTCATACGCTTTGCCTTCCACAGACGCCAAATAATTTGGAAGGCTGTGTAGGTTTTCCCGGTCCCGGTTGCCATCACCAAGAGCATCCTGTTTTGGCCTTTGGCGATTGCTTCAATGGTTCGATTGATTGCGACCTTTTGATAGTAATAAGCTTCCTTGCCCGTACCGTCGCTGTAGTAGGGCTGGGACATCAGGGAATTCGAATCGACGTTTGTTAACCCTTTCCACTGTTGGTAAACAGCAAACATTTCGTCGTAGGTTGGGAATTGATCGAGTGTCAATTCGCGAATGGTTGGGCTTGTGATTCCAGTCCGATCATGCAACAGAAAGCCGTCTCCGTTGGAACTGAATGCAAAAGGAGCATCAAGCATTTCAGCGTAGAGCAATGCCTGCTGCATGCCATGGCCGAGAGGAAACACATTTCGTTTTGCCTCGAGGGTTGCTAAAGCGATGTTCGGCTTGGCGTAGAGAACAAAGTCTGAACGCTTTGGACCACCCTTGGATTCTGGGTTTTTGATTCGCTCCGCTACCTTGCCTCGGACGATGACTCTACCTGCGGTTAGCTTGACTTCTTCGCGAATATGTTCGTGCTGCCACCCAGCCTGCAGAATTGCAGGCAAGATTAGCTTCGAACAAATATCTCGTTCACTTAAGTCGTGAAGGTCCACGTATTGTCTCACTTACCCTTTGGCTGTCATTAATGGCGTCAGCTTCATCTTAACTTTTCGAATTCACTACCGGCGTATGAAACGGCTTCTCAATTTCTGCCAAGAAATTGTCCAATTCCACTCTTTTGAATAAGCGGTACCCATTGGCCGGGTTTTTGTGCATCGGAATCTTGCCCGTTTCCGCCCAAGCCCGGACCGTCCCTTGCGAGACCCCAAGAATCTCTGCGGCTTCGGCGACCTTTACGTACTCGCTAAGTCTTGTTTTCATCATCCAGTCCTACTGAACCCTGAGTCGAAGCACTAAAGTCTATCGAAGTCTACAGCGTTTTGATAGCATAGTGCATAACTGAGTTCAAATGTTTGCGGTGACTACGGCAAGACAAAAGAAAAACAGAGCGCGAATGTCATTTACGCCCCAGGACTGCCAATTACTCGCTCGCTATCAAGAGAGCAAGCCTAGGAACGATGCTGAAGAGAGCGATCGGAGCGCCAGCAAGGATTTATGGAATCGACTGAAGAACGTGGCGATTGAAGCGGCTCGGCGATATTCGGGTTCGACGAAGGTTAAGGAGTTCTCGTCACATCCAACGCCAAATGGCCGGACGCCCAAATAGCTCTGGAGCTGTGTCTATCCAAAGGTCGTTCCGAATAAGTCTTATGGATTGCAAGTGGCCTTGATTGTCTGGGGACCGGGCGTCGAGATTTGTTTTTGCCTTGGTTCGGGATCTGGACAGATCAACAACGTTGAGACCCGGCAGAAGAGCGAGATTGATACGACCTTCTTCGAGAAGAAATCGCATTGCCACATCGTCTTGGCGTGAATCTTCAGGAACTTATCCCACGTTCCTGGACCACGTTTGGGACCGGACTCGTAGCCATTTCGCTTGAGGATGATCTTCACAGTATTGCGAGTCACCGACTCGATCCCAAGCTCCTTGAGCTCGCCAAGAATGCGAGTGTAGCCCCACGCATTGTCTTTCGCCAACTTCAGAATCAGCTTCTCGATTTGCTCTGCAGTACGAGGCCGGCCAACGTTCTTCCTGGTCTTCGCAACCCGGCCTGAACCGTCATTCGATTCATGTTTATCTGCCATACCTTGCTGGCGCGTCCGATGAGCGACAATTCCGTGTGATGCGAGACCGAGAGCAGTGGTTTCGTATTATCATGGGGCAGGACGAGGTAACCAAGTTGATTTCCAATGACGACTCTGGCTGTCGGCCAAATCTGCCAGAACAGTTCGTTGAGCAACTAAGCTTCAATCTGGAGATCTAGCTCCATTGAAGGCTGCGCCGAAATCACCAACTACCCTGGAGATGCTGATGACTGATGAACTCGCAACGAGTGCAGACGACGCTTACATGAAATCGACTTTCTACGAACAACTTGTAGAACATGTATTCATTTCTGAAGTACTACAAGAATCTTGGTACTACTACGGAAAGACCGTGGAAGTACTCCGTTCTGAAGTAGATGCATCAGGATACGACGTCGTGTTCGAGTGCAATGGGGTTTTGCGGCATGTTCAACTAAAAACTTCACGGCATGATTCCAAAACGGCGAGGCAAAAAGTCAATAGAGCGTTAGAATCCAAGCCAAGTGGCTGCGTCGTCTGGATAAAACGCAAAGAAGATTTTAAACAATGTCGAGCTAGCTTGACTTATCTTTTTTTCGGTGGTGAGAGCGGGATGCCGCTGCCATCGCTCGAAGGTTTCAAGGTTGCTACTCACACCAAAGGGAACGCAGAAGGTGTGAAGAAAGAACGTGCTGCGATTCGAGTGATTCCAAAAGCGAAATTCACTCCGATCGCGACCACTCGTGAATTGGTCGCAGTTCTCTTTGGACTCCACCAACAAGCGAATCCTAGTGATATAGAACAGATAACCACACATGAGTGTGAATCTGAGGCGTAAGTGTTCTATTCCGATAGACGACCTTCGCTACGAGAACCTCATCGTATCCACATCATCAATGCTAAAGGAAATGGTAGTTGCCAATGGCTCTTTTCAAACTCAAGGGGATCAGTTCCGATCCGCACCTCGCAGAACTGGAACTTGCGAAGCCGGCGAAACTGGCACTTGAAAAACATCTAGAGAACTGGCTCGAAAAAAATCCGTGGGCACTTGCAGAGGAACCACTGCTCATTATCGGCCGCCAAACATCTGCAAATGTTGATATCGGAACGGTCTTTCCAGACTTGCTTGCGTTAGACAGCGAGGGCAATTTGGTGATCATCGAGCTCAAGAAGGGACAAGCACCTCGCGAAGTGGTCGCTCAAATTCTCGAGTATGCCGCCTGGTCTAACGAGCTTTCCGAAGATGACATTGTCGCAATCGCGGCGAACTACTTGGGCTTTGCATCAGACCAGGCTGAGCTGCTGCTTAACATTAGATTTCTGGAGACGTTTGAAGTCGAGGCACGTCCAAAGTTGAAGTCTCGAATTCGTCTGTTCATCGCGGCGGAGTCGATTCCACCGAGTGTATCGAGAGTTAGCAGGTTTCTCAGAATTCAGCACAGTATAGACATAAGTTGCATTGCGTTTTCTGTCTTTGAGACGGGTAGTAAAGAGATACTGGTCACAACCGAGACGCTTGTTGGCCATGAGGAGACCAACAGTCTGAAAACGTCCTCGTCGAAATGGTCTCGTGACAAACCAGTCCGACAGGTCGTGTGGGAGGCGGTGCAGGAGTTTGTCGGCAACGATCCTTGTCGAACGTTTGCACCAAAGGACATTGCCGAAGTCATTCTCAAGCGTTATCCGAACTTCAACCGATCAACCATTAATTGCCAAATAACTTCGGACTGCGTTAACCACCCGTCGCGAGGCCATTATCCAGGCGGTGAGGATCGATACTGGAGGATCGCAAAAGGGTCGTTTCGACGTGTACAGCCAACAGACATTTTGGATCCAAATAGCGAACCATCACCCTTATAAACGCAGAGCTTAAAGAACGCGTCATGCCTTTCACCAAACCATATAAAATCCCCAACATCGATGCTCCGCTCGAGAGATGCTACTGGGTCGTTGAAAACCTATTACTTGCCGGCGCTTATCCTGGGCATCCAAATAGCCATGCTCACACAAAGCGAATCTCTGGGCTGTGGGACGCGGGAATGCGAACGTTCATCAATTTGATGGAAGAGGGCGAGACCAACAACGCGGGGCAAGCGTTTGTGCGCTACGACAATGTGCTGCGCGAATTGCTATGAAGAATAGTGATCGTGTTGCTCATTTGCGTTTCCCTGTCCCCGACACAAAAATCACCACGATCGATCGGATGCGATCGATTCTGGATGCTATCGACCTATCACTTGATAAAAGGATTCCCGTTTATGTGCATTGCTTCGGGGGTATGGGTAGGACGGGAACAGTCATTTGTTGCTGGCTATTGCGACACGGATTGGCGTCGAAGGAAAACGTACTGAGCATGTTGACGACGTTGCGACAAGCAGACCTGCAACGAGCCGCATGGCCTGCACCGGAAAATCAAACGCAGTGTCAGTTCGTGCTGGATTGGCCTGAAAGTCATCCCGACACTTCAACAAATCGCCCAAGCATTCACCCTGGCAAGAGAGAGTCAAAAGTATCCGGGAACTGGTTTGAGCGGGTATTTGGTTTTACTGAATCTGGTCGAGCGGCGGTTTTCAACGAACTTGAGGTCGAAGGGAGCACGCTACGATCCAAGCTTCGCGGTACGGAATGGACGTGCGGTACACTAGAAATTATTGCTCTCAAGGATTTGCGCAGCCAGATTAATGGATTGAAATCAATCACCGGGGGCCGATTGAAAATTTCAGAGTTAGTTGGCGACGCTAAGGCATTGCACGCTGATTCAGCGAATGCAGGGGCGTTGTTCCAAGTGGCTTCGCAGTTCAATTTGCTAGAGATGGTTTCACCAAGCGTCACTCCCGAAAAGGGGATTGCGATCTACGAGAACGATCTCACACAGGGCCCGGCGTGCGCGGTAGCTTGTGGAGCTGGAACGATCTATCGAAACTACTTTGTGGACTTAAATGGACAGATCGGGCAGACTGCGAGCAAGCAAGTCGATTGCTTGGCAGAGATAGGCGAGGCGTTGGGAAATTCCAATAGCCGACTGTGGAAGATGACTAATGGCTACGCGTTACCAACTGCGGATGGACTCAAGGAGGTCGATTCCATGTTGAGTTCGATGTCCGAGTCTCAGTTGGAAGACTTGCGAGGAAGGCTGACGATTGGTTTGCAGTGGGACACCCAGGTAACTTTGGCTGGCTGTGAGCATCTAGTCACTCAAGCGTATTGTTCGGCCTTACCGGTCGCCTATAGCGGGTTGCCCTCGCGATTGTGGGAGAGATTCGCGAGACTGATTCTGGAGGCCGCTTATGAAGCTACGCTTGCCGCAGCTGTTTTGAATGCGTCGATGACTGGAAACACATCGGTGTACCTAACTTTGATCGGTGGCGGCGTGTTTGGTAATGATCCAGAGTGGATCTTGGACGCGATTCGTCGAGCAGCGAAACTGTATAGAAGATTCGACTTGGATGTGAAGATCGTAAGTTTCCGCCACTCCAATCCAGCGATTCACATGTTGTGTGGCGAAGTTCTGTAGTGACATGATGGGTCAGCTAGCCAGTTTTTCTACGAAAAATGTTCTTTGATTCCTGAGTGCGCCTCGGTAATTCAAAAAGGGTCCCATTTCCTGTCTTGCTTGGATTCGGGACATCGCCAAACCCCATGTTTCCGGTTTGCTTCGAACGAACGGAAAGCCTCCAGGCTAGCTGCCGTGTATCTGAGTTGATAGGCAGCTACAACCAGAGCAGATGGATGCCGCACAAAATGATGCAGAGCCCCCGAGTCAGCGCGACAAGTCCAACAGTGTTGTCCAAACGGGATCCGCTTTACGGAGCTGTTCTGATCCGCTTGAGTTTCTCGCTTCGAATAGCGATACAATTCGCAGTCGAGCGAGCTTTCTATGCAATTCTCGGTAGGAACCTGATTCATAGTGATCCCTTGGTTCCTTCGCTGGCAGCCTTGGTTCGAGCAATAGCGCAAACTCCCGTTCGTTTGTCGCTTCTACCGGGTGTTATGGCCCCACGGTATTTGCGCCACAAGCTGTGGCGCAATTGAGGAAACAGCCTGTTTCCCAATTTCTGGCGTACCAGACCAGAAACTGGTACCAGCGACGTATGCGCTGAAGATTTCTTACGGAAAACCCCTTCACGTCTGGGAAGTCTACCAAAAGGTCATCACTCATCTGTTTCAAAAAACCGTCGCCCCATTTGGCTGACTGCTGTTTTTCAATAATCTGCTCGCCGAGGAACCAAACCAGCTCGAGAAGCTCGCGATTGACGGCGATAGCGGCCTTGATTTGAGATGCCTGGATCCGTTTCCTGATCGAAACGATCCATCGCCGGTATTCATCGGACTTGATGATATCGCTCATGGCTCCTTGCCCTCCGGTATTTTTACTTTGGCTAGGTTCTCGGCTATGGCTTGATTGAGCTTGGCCTCTTCCTGAAGCTCTGCTTTGAGTGCTGCAAGGCGTTCGGCAAAATCGAAATCGTCTTCCTCGTCGGGAAGGCCCACGTACCGACCGGGAGCCAGGACATAATCCAGCTCGAGAATCGCGACAATTTCGTGGAGATTCA
>JAIPFP010000243.1 GCA_021736575.1 Pirellula sp.
GTGAAAAATCGGCAGCCGAGTTGGCACAATACCTAGAAACAATCAACCAAGCTTGCGTTCAAAACCTACCACCAACTCCGCAACACCCTTCCAGCCGCCCTGCGAAAATGGCTGATTCTTAGTTGCGATTGATACTTGGGTGTCGGGATCCAGCAATGGATTGCTACCGAACGATGGAAGAATCTTCAGGATCAGACGCAAACATCGGTCGAAGCGCTACAGAACAATCTCGGCCCGAGCGTTCCCTTTAACCTAGAGAAACTCAAGACTTTGCCCAAAGACCTAGTCTTACCTGAATTACAAACCCGTTTTGCATCGGCCACAAATCCTCGTCATAAACTCTCGCTCGTTTTTGCGTTAGCTCAGGCGAAAGCGTGCCCCTGCCGGAAATACTTCAATATCGAACGCTGGCGTTGGCGCGTTTGGGTAAAGCGGATGAAGCCAGAGAATCGCTTGCAAATTATCTTCAACAGAAGACACCAAAATCCTTTGGGACTTATATGGAGATTCAGTTACCAGCCTGGCTTGGAGACAATGCCGAGGCAATGGACAAGAGTCCAGAGCAGTCAAAGCAATTTGCGGATCGAGCCATTGAGATTCTCGGTGAACTTATTTCTGGAGGCTACAGCGAAAAGCAGCAGCTACTAGAAGATCCAGATTTTGCGAATCTACATAAAGATGTCCGATTTGCATCACTGCTGGGGGAGATGGGGCGAATCCCAGAGTTCTGGGTAGCAGATCGCGAGGTGAGTCGCGGCCAGTTTGAAATGTTTATGAGCGACGCATCGTATGCAGCGAAGGAAAAGCCGGAAAAGTGGGAGTGTGTAGACAAGGGAACAAGTCCGACGGCGGATCATCCGGCACAGAGGGTCTCATGGTACGATTCGGTGATGTATTGCAACTGGCTGAGTCTGCATGAAGGCCGTAAGCCGTGTTATGAGCGAACGGGCACCAAGGAGAAGGAGAAGTTTGGAAATGCGGAATACGATGCATGGCGATTGATTCCAGGCTCAAATGGCTATCGATTGCTTAGGGAGTCGGAATGGGAGTATGCGTGTCGAGCCGGGACTGCGACGGGGTATTCGATGGGTAACGATGAGTCGCTGCTAGTTAGCTATTGCCAGATGTATCCATCGAAGTTGACGTCACTTTGTGGCGCTAAACTTCCGAACGGTTGGGGCCTCCACGATGTTCACGGTAACGTCGTTGAGTGGTGCGAAGACTTAGACGACGCTAATGGCTCGTACCGGGTGTACCGGGGCGGCAGTTGGAACTTCGACGCTGGCCACTGCCGGTCGGCGGATCGGAGTGGGGACGATCCCTCGCCTCGCGGCAGCTACAACGGCTTCCGCCTAGCCCTGAGTCCGTCTGTCAAGCAGCCGGAGGCGGTACATAATAGGTAGCGTAGCCATATGGAAGAACAAAAAGTGCCTGGCACTTCCCGAAATCGCGCAGCCGGAGCGAGTTCGAATCAATCTCATGGAGGAATGAACTCGCTCCGAGTGTCCTTTCTTGCGTCAGGATCGCCTATCCATAAACCAACTTGCCTTCCGCCACTCCTCTCAACGTATCCTCGTCGCCGATGAACACGGGGGCAGACTTCGTGCTATCGTAGCTCCACCAACTTCCGTTGACTTTTCGGACTGTCGTGAAGTGACCTAGGCCGACGTCTGCGAGAATATACAAATCCTTGTCGGTGAGAGTAACTTTCTTCAAACCGAACACGATCAGTACCCACGGGTCATTGCCGTCTTGTACAAATTTTAATGCGTCTTCGTCGGATATTTTCAAGACACCCTTGTAGAAGGCAGCTGCTTTTCGGAGGAAGTCCTCTTTGCCGATATCCTCGTTTTGGAAATGGCATAGGGAGTAGTAAGCGCACAGACCATCGTTCCCCTGCCGATAGAAGCTAAAGTTGTTGGGGGCTGTTGGTGCTACAGGAGGGGTCGTGAGATCGTTGGTACCGAGTACGATTTCCCCACCGAAACGGTCGTAGAGTTCTTCGATGTCCTGTACCGTCTGCGTGGGCAATCCTTTCATTACAGTTTCCTGCCAATGTGAAGCGGCCGTTTCGAACTTCTTCCAAAAATCATCGTTGTCGTCGATGTCTAGGCCATAAACAGCGAGAATCGCTTCGCACATTTGGCTGATGGATTTGGCGCTTTTCAATTTGCCCTTTGCCTCGCCCTTGGCAGATGCCACCACGACTTTCCAGGCTTTGGTGACGGAGCCCGGAACTTTCTCGCGGAAGCCGCGGAGCGTTGGGTCGTCGCCTTGGCTGACTCCCACTAGGGACTTGATCAAATTCACGAGGTGGACCATCGAATTTTTTATGTCCACCATGTGATAGGGTCGGCTCTCCGGTGCATCGCTTTGTTTTCCGAGAATTGCGTGAAACGGGTTCCAACGTGCAGACTCGGTCTCCATTTTCACATAGAGTCGGCTTTCTTTTGTTGGAGTTTCGACTTGTTGGAGCAGAACCGAGCACATTCCCGAGGGGAGGAAATTATCGATATCCTTGATCGCGCCTTTATCGACGCCTTCGTAGAAGTCGATTCCTCGGGCCTGTCCCCCCGGCTTTTTCTGTTGATCTCCAAGGTGAGAGGAGTCGCGAGTGTAGACTTCTCCCACACGGTCAAAAAACTTTCTCAAGCGGTTATCTGGATCTGGCAGGGTCAGCGCACCCCGTTCGTAGGGCTCCCCAGTCTTCGACTCTGCGGTGGTTTTAAGAAACCACATGATATCGGAGACGGCTTTGCGATCGGGGGCTGGGGCTGGATCCCCCAAGGACTGCCCAGAGATGATTTCGTTGACTTTCTTTTTTCCGCTGACGATTTTTTCGCCAACTTGCTTTACCACTTTTTCGCGTTCTTCCGGCGTCATATCGATGAACCCCGGAATATCCGGCGGGAAGACGTCCGCAGTGGTTCCATCGTCGTGGGTGATTTTCGTGGGTGTTTTCTTGGCGACGAGCGAGATTTCTTCGGCAAGTGCTCGCGACTTATTCTTCACATCTTCGAGTGTCTCATACGCTTCCTTGCGAACCGAGTTGCTATCGCTGTTGCTCTCGAACAATACCTTGGCGTTTTTAATAGCATTCAACAACTCACCAAATCGAGTTTTGAACGAATCCCCCAGTCCAGGCGGGCCGGATGCTTTGAGATACTCCCAGGCTTTTTTGACTTCGATGAGCGCTCCACGTACCTTTTCGTAACGTACGCTGAATAAGTCGTTATCAACGTATCCAAATTGGGCTTTAAAGCGTGATATTTTGTTTCCAAACATGACTTAACTCATTCTTTGTTGATCTGAGGACCGCATTGTTGTTCGTGATGAGCAGCGGGAGACGGAAGCTACATGCTGCTCAAAGCTTTTTCCATGGAATCAAAAGCATCTGAGAATGTGCTTTCAACGGTGACGACTACGCCGAAGGGATTGCTGTCCACAGCCTCGACGACATTGCTGTAAAGGTGTGATCGGAATTGCTTGACAATTCCCAGCGCCTTTTGAGCAGCTTTGGATCGAGCGTCGCCGGCGGATCGCTCGATGTCTTGAATCGCAGCCATGAGGCGGACCTTATGGTTTCCTGTCACGGCGTTTAGTCCAAACTCCGCAATCTCCTTAAGCTCCGAGTCGTCGGAACTCCTTAAAACACTCTGCAACTTCGTGATTTGGCTATCCACCAGGTCGCTCGCATCCTGCCAAATCGTCTTGGCCTGAGCCCAATCGATTGCGGGTTCTTCGTCCGTTGTTGCAATCTCCTCGCGGGACGAGCTGACCGCCTCATCAATCTGGTTGAGCAATTGAGTGGCTAGATCGTTATCCTTTCCAATCGAGGCATTGGCATCCCGCAGGAGGGTGAGGATGGCTTTCTTGGTTTCGGAAGCGGGATCCAACTTCTCTGTGAAAGCCTTGACGATCGGAACGAGGGTCGCCAAACGTGCCCTCAATTGAATGACGGTGTCGTCGTTCGGAGCGGCGGAGGTGGATGTCGAGGAACCGACAACGCCTTGTAGCAATTTCTCCAACTGGTCGAGCAACCCGTTGGCCTGTCCAAAGTCCTGTTTGCGTGCGAATACAACGGCTTCGCCTGCCAGAAGTTTCGCTCGATCTCCTTCTGGGGTCCCAGCGACGGCTTTGATTTTGGGCAAGAGAGCGGCCAACCGCTCCTTGAAGGTGTCTGCAGCATTCGCGCTCGGTGCAGTCGAAGAGACCGTCGACGTCTGAGTACCACCGAGGATCGCTTGTATTCGCGATTCCAGTGCATTGAGTTCACGCTCGGCGGCTCCGGAATCTGCCTCGAGAAGTAAATCTCGAATGGATGAACTGGCGTCCTTGAGAGCGCTCGCTTCATCCGGATTCTTTTCCACCGCTTGAGGAATCCGCTCGTTGAGTTCATGAAAACGGATCACAAGCGGATTTTTCAGATCGTCTTCATCAAACGGTATTTCCGGAAGCGTTGCAACGATGGCAATCGTCGGTTTGCACTTGAAGTCCGCCTTCTCCTCCATGAAGTCCTTGAGGATTTTGTCCTTCACGGGTTCCGCAGTGTAACCATCGGCCTGGGCAAGATTGAAAACAAGTTCCATTCCTTTGCCGTTAATGACACCGAAATAACCGTCCCCTTTATAGCCGGCTTTTCTGGCTTCACTGATCTCGTTCTTCTTGATCGGTTTCTTTCGGACCGTCAAGTAGTTGACCTTGTTCCCTTTGCAGACGAGCAGGAAATTTCGAGGTTGTCCTTTCTTGGCCTGCTCGAGAAATTTTTGGGTATCTGAACCCAACGGCGGCAGGGAACCGTCATCATCTTCATCTCGCGGCATGATTTATCCTATGAACGAACAGGGGAAACAATCGCTTTCTACCTTTATCGCGATTGTGTTGACATTCGAATCGACTGTTTTCGTTTAAGCGATCTCGAACGCTAAAAACCCGTTAAATGATAGCAGATTTTGGAACGCGAGGAAACTGGTTGCTCGAAGTTCCAGCGTGAAGATGCTGCACAAGTCAGTCTTCAATCAACCGGCGTCGTTCGAACGGACTCATAGCCCGAAGTGCCTCAGTGCCATTTCGGAGCGTCGAAATAACATTCTGAACAACGGACTTTGCCGTCGAGCCATCATGGCAATCTCGATTCACGATCTGACGAAACATTGGATGTACGTTTGAAAGCCGCTGATAATCCGGACTTTTCTCCTCCTCGGTTTGGTCCCAAGGCGGCGGTCCAGGATCAGGGGGGCCACCTTTGTACTCGCGAGTTTTTTGAGGAACTTTGTCCTTAGGACGCTTGCCACATTGCGGTGGTCGCTTGTGCAATCTCAACTTACTGCTGGAGTTCGGCATCATTCAAGGTGGTAAGAGCGAATCGGAACCGGTGGCGCTATCATTTGCCAATCGGCACATGTGAGTAGCCATCAGCTTGCAAATTGACGACAACGGTTAGAGCAGAGACAGCGGTATCGACGAACACCGCCACTTCTTCTGGCTTCGCGTCTTTACTGATCAGCGTTTGGCCGCAGACGAAGAGCTCGACGCCGTGTTCGTGAAGTTGATGAAGCAAGTCCAGATTCGGATTTCCCTTCGTGTTGAACTTAGCTGAATACGCATCATCATTCAGAACCGCCAAAGTCGCATCGCCGTGAAAGATGACAGCAAACTGCCCCTTCGCTGGCTCTGCTCCACCGCCCGCGTAGATGTTTAGGTATTTAGCGATCTTTTCAATCGCAGCATTTACCTCGGCTGGTTCGCTACCGCGAGTTACATCGATGAGGACTTTTGTTCCTTGCCGAGGTTGATGCGCGGCGTTGGGCAACCGAACAACTGACCCGTGTTTGGGAATCACTGGATTCGTCGGCTTGTCAACCGCAGGCGTCGATCCCTTTGCATCCGGTACCGGATGGTTCTTCATGGCTTCAGCAAAGCCGCGTTCGACAAAACCCGAGACGACCTTCGCATGCGCCTGAATCAATTTGGCGACATAGGGATCGTCCGATGTTTCGGTTACACGAACACCTTTGTCGGTGTCTTCATGTTTCATCTTGATCTTGTCTGTATGCTTGAAAATTTCGGCAAACAAGGGATCTCGCATTCGAATGGGGCTTGCCGTTTTGATACGGTCTGCCATCCACTCGACATGCTCCTTAATTTTTGCCGCAATTTCAGGAGTACTGGATTCGGTCAGAGTTTCGACGCCATTGGGAAGCTCTTTCACCGTGCGTTTGATCTTGTCATGGTTGCTCAGTAGGAATTGAAACACGTCGCGATCTGCGTCATGTCGAGCATCGTGTTGTTCTGCACCTTGCCCCCTGCCTTGCATGCCTGGGCCTCGGCCGCCTCGAAAGCCCTGACCTCTTCCAGGACCGGGCTGAGCTTGTGCGACATTCACCATGATTGCAACGGCAACTAAAACCAATGCTGAGCGTTTCATCAATTTGATCCTTGATAAGAAATTTGTGGTGGAGTGGATTCGCTTTTTCATTTGAATATTCATTTGAGATGTTTCGTTGCCTACTGAACCGATCGCAGGAGGACATATGCCGCTACCAGCAAAATCGCTCCAGCAAAAACTCGCTGTAATGTCGGGCCAGCCATTCGCTGTGCCAGCCAACTACCGATGAACAAGCCGGCTAGGCTACCAGCGGTGAAGATTGCCGCCGTTTGAATAGAGAGGTCTTTACCCGCAAGTAGATGACTAGCCGTTCCTGAAATACTGACGAGTGTTATAATCATTAGCGAAGTGCCAATGGCACGCTTCATCCCCATGCAAGCGAATGTTACAAGAGCTGGAACAATGATGAATCCACCTCCAACGCCGAACATGCCGGTAAGCACACCGGCTCCAAGTCCGACTAAACCTAGCAGCATCGAGCATTGCGAGGTAAGGCTTAATCGTCCCTCCGGATCACGCTTGCATGTCGGTCCCGCATTCTCATCGATACGATCTGCGATAATCGGAAGGTGTGCAGAACTATCCTGAGCTTTGATCCACATTCGAACAGTGATCAACAACATCAGGAACGCGAACGCAACCAGGAGAATCGATTCCGGAATGAAGTCCGCAAGCTTGGAGCCGATTGGGGCGCCGATCATGCCAGCTAATGCGAACAGTATCCCAGTTGGGAACTCCACCAATCCGTGCCGAGCACGTTGAATGAAGCCAACCATCGCAGTACTGCCGACGGTAAGAAGCGATATTCCAACCGCTTCTCTCGTTGGTAATCCCAGCACGTACACTAACAAAGGGACGGCAAAGATCGCTCCGCCGCCACCGGTCAACCCGAGCGAAAAGCCGACCAAAGTTCCTAGAAATAGAGTTAGTAGTAGCATCGTTTTGACCTTTCGCTCTACCGACTCAACTAGACTCCCATCGCGATATCGACTGGCGATTGAGTTGGAAGATTCGAGGCTACCCAGGCTTTGTAGCCGCCGACCATATCCATAATGTTGCTTCGGCCCAAGTTCGCAAGAATGCTCGAAGCGATCGCGGAACGATATCCACCTTCGCAGTGCACAACCACCATTCGATTTGGATCAATCTCACCCACTCGTTCTCGCAAGTGATTCAATGGAATATTGAGACTACCTTCGAGGTGACCCGCGTTCCATTCTTTGTCATTTCGCACATCGAGAACAAGCGGCGGATTATCCTGCCTTAATTGATCCGCCAATGCCACGGCGGTAATGCGTTCGATTTTTCCGATCCATTCCGGGTGGTTGTGCAGCGACTGCATCCCGTGAACGAGATATCCCTCAACATTGTCAAAGCCGATTCTACCCAATCGCGTTACCGCTTCCTCTTCGTCACCTTCATCGGTGATCAACACAATCGGATGTTCTGTATTCAGGACCGTACCGCACCATGTTGCGTACTTCCCCTTCATTCCAACATTGAATGAACCGATGAGATGGGCACCTTCAAAATCGATGGCCTCACGGACATCGAGAAGTTGAGCACCCGCCTCTTTCAATTCCAAGACTTCGTGTAACGGAAGCGGTTTCATGGAATCCAATACCGTTTCTTTCAGGCTCGGACGCTCTTGTCGATTCAATATTGCATCATGGAGAAAGTAACCCGGAGCTTCTGGCTGCTCTTGTGTGACAAGCTTCTTAAAATCCTCGCGACTCATCGGTTGCAATGCGTAGTTGAATTTCTTTTGCTCGCCGATGGTTGAAACGGTCTCTTTGCTTAAATTCTTTCCGCACATTGAACCCGCACCGTGGGCTGGATAGACAAGAGTCGAGTCAGGCAGCTTGACCAGTTTGTTCGTTAAGGAGTCGTACAGCATGTCAGCCAACTCATCGGCTGTAACTCCGATCGACGCAAGCAAATCTGGTCGACCGACGTCACCTATAAAGAGCGTGTCGCCAGTCAAGACAGATTGTGGTTTATCACTGCTAGTCGTTAGGTCAAACACAAGAATCGAAATGCCTTCTGGCGTATGACCGGGGGTTTCCAGGATTTGCAATCGCGTATCACCAAATTCGATGCGATCGCCATCCTTTAGTTTCGTGGCTTCGAACTCACATTCAGCTCGTTGGCCAAGGAGTATCTTGGCTCCGACCTGATCTCGTAACTCAATGTGTCCGGCTAGAAAATCTGCGTGAAAGTGGGTCAAAAAAACGTACTTGATTTGGCAACCCGCAGCTTTCGCGTCGTCGACATATTGCGCCACGTCTCGTTGTGGGTCAACGACCGCCGCAGTTTTGGACTTGGCATCGGTGATTAAATACGACGCGTGGGACAAACATGCGAGGTAGTATTGTTTCAGTTGCACGATGGGCCTACTTTGTTTTGGTGATTGTTAAAAATGTGGAAGGTGTTACTTGTTGCAGCAAGTCGCTTCGGAGCCTGAAGCAGGCGTTGTACTGCCGCTGCTTTGATTCCAAGGCATTCTCGCTAGGAACGAACCCATCGCGCATGTATCTGTGATTCCGGAGAACATCAGCCCCGCTCCCATGACGCCTGGCAATGCTGCCCAATAAGGGTGACCCCAAACGGCGAGAACTGAACCAATGACGACAAGCGTTCCGGTAATGATTTGCACTTGGCAGTTGAGAGGAATGGATTTCTTGCCGCGCACGACAGGTACACCAGCAGATTCGCAAGCCATGGTTCCGCCTTCAACATTGATCACGTTGGTGATTCCAGAAGCAAGGAACTTCTCGCACGCTTGCTTGCTGCGGCCGCCTGAGCGACAGACAACATAGAGCGGCTCGCTCGAAGAGCCGTTGCGAGCTGATTGAATGGCCTTTGGGTCGAGTCCACTTAAAGGCTCATTGCGAGCGATCGTCACGTGCATCGCTCGAAATTCCATTGGGGTGCGAACGTCGATCAGTTCGATGTTCTTGCCAGAAGCGACTATGCTTGAAAGTTCACTCGCTGAAATGCTTTTGATCATTCTCTAAATCCTTTTAAGTTTATTTCTGTGCGTTAGATGGCTGAGGATTTCTCTCGTTTGTTGTTAGGGTAGAGCCACGAGCAGAGAAAAGGTTACAATACTTTGCGTCCGAAATCGGCAATTCGATTCGAGCCGATATTTCCTTGCGATTGATTGGGATGGGAAAATGGAGAGTCAACTACTGGATGAACCCACAGATATTGGCTTGTTGCAGCGCGCCAAAGTTGGCGATTTTGTCGCATTTCAACAGCTTGTTGCCAAGCTACAGCCGCGAGTTTTTGGACTGGCCTATCGGATTCTTCAACAAACTCAGGATGCCGAAGATGCAACCCAGCAAACCTTCTTAGCGCTGATCGAGCATATCGCAGACTTTCGAGAGGAGTCGTCGGTTGCAACCTGGGTTCTCAAGATCGCCACAAACTATGCGCTCAAGATCTTACGCAAGAAGCGTGGTGGAAAGATGGTATCGATGACGGACATGGCGTC
>JAIPFP010000244.1 GCA_021736575.1 Pirellula sp.
TGGTTTTTCGCTGGTCTCTGGCTTGGGAGCTGGATCGGTTGTGGCAGGCTCGGTCGTCGCAGGCTCGGACGTCGCAGGCTCGCTTGTCCGCGTGGAAGACGGCGGGACTCCAAACTCGACAGGGGGTGGATTCTTCAGATTCTCAATGGCCTTGATCTCATCCACGGTTTCTGGGAGCCGTTCCAAATCGGGTTGAGGAAACTTTGTGTCATCCACTTTCGTCGTCACCAGCAAGAACCGATTGATCGAAACGACGTCTTCGGCTTTTTCTTCCTCGTTCGATTCTTTTTTGTCCGAAGCGGTTATCTCAGCACCAGCCGGGCCACCAAATCGCAAAAGATACTGCACTCCGTCCTTGAGTGTGACCACTAGCTCTCCGCTCTTGGAAAAGAAATCGACGACATCGCCATCCTTTTGGTTGGGATCGGGAAAGAAGCCACGCCTTTGCAACGAGCTGATCGATTCCTTATTGGACAAAAGAGTTTTATTCCCTTTCAAGTCGCCCGCCAAACCAGCCGGTTTCTTAGCTACGTCGGCAATGCGAAGATTGTCGAGTGCACTCTTCATGTCGTTCAATTTCGATGCATTGAGCTGCTCGTCCGGACCGAGGGTTCGTTCGACGGGAGGATTGGATTCGAAGTTGGTGATCTTGGTTGCTTGCCACTGGCCGTTCGCGGTCGCAAAGGACAGATCGGCATCGTAGTTCTTGCTCAACGCGAGGCCTTGATTGACGGGAACGATTTGGTAATCGCGAATGCCGATCGTTTCGATATCGTTGCTGCTAAGTTTGAGCAAATCCGCTTCGATCCATTGTTTGAAATCGGTACTGAGTGGAGCGGTATCAAGATCGACAACATAGATGACGTCTTCGGATGGAACTCGCACAAAGCGTTGATTTTTGTCATTGTCTTTTCCGATGATTAAGTCGGCGAGAATGTCACCTTTTGTGTCTCGCATTTGAACCAGCATGCCGACCCCCTCACCTCCCTTGTCTGCGTTTTGCTTATTGGGCTCGACGACTCCATAAAGCACTTGATCCGCTCGTTTTGTACTGGCGATACCGAGTGTCTTGAGCCCCACGAAAATATTGGCCGCTTGGCTCATCTGTTTGGACGCATCCGCAGGGTAGCTTTCGTGCGAGGGAACGGTCCAAATTCCGGACTTGCGATCTTGAGCAACTTCGAATTCAACGTAGTCTTCTTTTGGCTTGTCGTACCGAAGAATCTTGAGAGACGCCGCCGTCATCGGATCGGTAAACTTTTCAAAGATCGTGTTTCCGATTGTGCCCGCGACTGGCGCGTAACTATTGCGGCTCGAGGTTCCCCAGGCCAACAATCCAATGATACCAGCGACGATCGCCATCGCTCCGGTTTTGGTTCCTTCTGTCACTTTTGCTTCTCCACTGTCTACGCTATTGAGTTTGATTTCGTTTGTATTCTTGACTGCAATCACGACGTTGAGCGTCGCGTAACCTTATCTCAATCGATTCTTCGAGATGCCTTCGCGTTCTCGCAATCGACGCGATACTAAGACAATGATCCCCACCAACAATGGGGGAATCGGCGGTACGAAAACAGCTAAGAGTTTGTAGTAGTTCTGAATCTTGCCGATGGAGTCGTCCGCTTGTCGTCTCGCTTCGCGGATCCCTTTGTCGCGATCTCTTTGCAGCCGTTCTTTCTCGACTTGGAACTTCTTGGCCAACTGTACTTTCTTGATATCCGCGCCCTGAAGCATTCGACGAAGCTCTTCCATCTTCTGAGGATCGACAGCTCCTTCGTTCTGAAGTTTTTCAATCTTGTCCTTCAGTTCTCGTTCGGACTTGGCGTTCTCTTCCTCAACGTCTGCGATCGTCTTGTTGAAGTCATTGCTAAATTCCGTTCGCTTCTTAGCTTCTTCCTTGCGGGCCTCGTCCGCCTTGCTCTCAACCAACTTCAGAGTGCTGTAGGTTGGAATGTGTCGTCGCACTTCTGGATAACGCAGTTCCCCGGCCAAAACGTCTACCGCGTTCAACACGAAGGTAATGTTCTGAAACTGGAAGTTAATATCCTCGAGCATTGGTGGACGATTTCGAATATCCACAAACGTTCGCGACATGCAGTCGATGTCCGTCACATACACAACCTTCATTGGACGCAAGTCACCGCCGGGTCCTTCAATGAGGCCCGCCAGGATTTGCTCACCACGCGTTTCACCACGACGAATTTGTAACTCGCTTGCCCGACTTAGTCCGGATCGCTGAACACTGTTGATTTCCGATTGAGGGATTGTGCCAGCCATACTGCCGGTCTTAATGAGTGGCGTAAACTTGAGCCCTGAGTCTTTCACTGGAATGATCACGCCCGCATACAACAACATAATCTCCTTAAGACCCTTTGTGATTTCGCTTTCATCGCTTAGGGCATTCTCTGCTCCAGGCGCTTCCTCGCGGGCAAAGATCCAAAGGATCGATGCTTCCGATGTTTCAGCCAAAATAGGGTATGGAATGTAGTCCTGCCAGCAGATGTCTGGAGCCAACGCTCCCATCATGCCTGGCTTGCCCGGAACCTGGATACCCAGCAATTTCCAAAGTGGTCGAATATCGCCCTTGGGCTGAGGGCCTTGACCGCCGCCCATCATCATCATTTGATTGTTTTGCGGCTTTGGATCACCCGTGCCTGGAACTTGGTCCAATGCGACGATCGGATCTTCAAAGATTGCCGTTGGCACACCCGCCTTCACCGCCGCGACGAAGTTGATCATTTCTTCGGGCGAGAGAGACGATGGCTGCACTGCCAGCATCACATCGTATTTCTCGACATCGATCGGCGAGGCCGCGTTGACTTCGGCCACATCGTATTGTTTGGCCAGTTCCTCTACGATCGGCTGTTGCGGAGATTGTTGAAACGAGCGTTGATCGAAACCGCCCATGAGTTTGGCATCGGTTTTGAGCACGCCTAACTTCTTGCGAACAGGTTTAGCAACCGTCGTCAAGGAGCGAGCAAGTTCATACTCGACCGGTACGCCTGGTTCGAAGAAGGGGATGACAACCTTTTGCAATCCGCTACGGAATGCAGCTCCCAAGATAACGGGTTGATCGGAATACGTGCCTCGCTCACGAACGCGTATCATCTGAGGCATGATGCCATACTGTTGTTCGGCTTGCTTTTCCTCTTCGCTGGACGGCGCGATCGAATCGTAAATGCGAACTTGAAGCGAAACGCCAGCGCCCGAGGCCGTCGACTGAAATTCCTTAAGCAACGACATAATCTGATACTTGATTTTGGCGTACTGCTCGGGCACTTCGGCGGAAAGGAACGCATCCACAACAATGTCGCGATCTTTTCCAAGACTGCGAATCATTTCCGTCGTGACGGGTGCCAACGAACTCACTTGATTCTCGGTTGCATCCAATCGGATTAAATCGCGGTTGCGGAACAACATGCTGCCACCTATCGCAATAGCCCCTAACAATCCGATTCGAATCAAAAAGTGTAGTAGCTTGGAGTTTCCGTCGCGTCCGCCACTCCAGTGTCGCTTGCCGATCAACACCATGCAAAGGTAAATACCGAAGGCGGCCACGAGCAAGAAGTACGACATGCCAGACAAACTCAATACTCCGCGACCGAAATCATCGAATCGCTCAGGGATGCTGAAGTTTCGAATCTCGCGGGACCATGCGCGATCCGCGATCGTATCGGCTTTGAAAGCAAACGCCAGCGGTGCAATGAAGACCGCTCCAAGGCTAAAGCCAACCGTTAAATTGTTTGTCAAGAAAGAGGCAACCATGCCAATCGAAATCATGGCCAACCCGATAAACCAATAGCCGATGTAGTTGGTAAAGAAGAGCCCAGTGTCGATTTCACCTTGTGTCAACAATGCCAGTACTGTGAACGTGGACAACTGCGAAAACAGCAACGAAACCGAATAGATTGCAGCGGCGGCCACATATTTGCCCATGACGATATCGAAGTCGTCTGCAGGCAGGGTTAGCAACAATTCATCCGTCCCTTGACGTCGCTCTTCCGCCCAAATGCTCATCGTGATAGCCGGAATGAAGAACAACATGATGAACGGAAACCATTTGTTCAGCTGACCGAGAGTTCCAAGATTGGAGCTAAAGAACTCATGCGGCCAAAAGGCAGCCATGCTCGTAAGCAAGACGAACAAACACAAGAACACATAGCCCGTTGGATTGGAAAAGTAACCGTAGAAATTTCGCTTGAGCACAGCGTAAGCAACCCGGCGACCGCGAGCTAGCAACACTATCAGCGCCAGTATCACACCCAGAAAAACCAAGTCGAGCAAAATCAGCTTTGCCAAAGCACTTAGAACAAGAACCACTTCGAGTATTCCTTAAATCGCGAATCGTTGAACGTTTAGTTAGCTGCCAGCCCTGAGGTTAGGCTGCTGCTCCTGTTAGCTTATGGAATGCGTCGGAGATGTCGCCTTTCTCTCCCTTGACGTGCTTCAATTCATCTACCGTCCCCTCGAACACCTTTCGGCCTTCGTTGATCAAGATGATGCGAGTTGCCATGGCCTCGACTTCTTGCAGAATGTGAGTCGATAGCAAAATGGTTTTTGTCTCACCGAGCTTACGCATCGTGTTTCGAACTTCTCGTATCTGGTTCGGATCCAAACCCGCAGTTGGCTCGTCCAAAATAAGAACGTCTGGTTCATGCAGCAAGGCTTGAGCCATACCCACACGTTGCCGAAACCCCTTGGAAAGCTTGCTAATGGCTTTGTGAACCACGGACTTGAGGTCGCACAAATCGATCACCGCCTCAATGCGATTTTTCTTGTAGTCGGTTGCCATGCCACGCGCGTCCGCGAAGAAACTCAGGAGGCTATGTGGAGTCATGTCTGGATAAAGAGGGCCGTTTTCCGGCAGGTAGCCCAATCGAACGGAGCCAGCGATACGATCCTTGAACATGTCATGGCCAGCGATGCGTGCAATGCCTTCGCTGGGTGCAAGGTAGCCCGTAAGCATCTTCATGGTGGTGCTTTTTCCGGCACCGTTTGGCCCCAGAAAAGCCACCAACTCCCCTCTGTTGACACGGAAGGAAATTTCGCGAGCGGCAGCGAATGGACCGTAAAATTTGGAAAGCCCTTCGGCCTCAATCATTGCCGGTGTGCTAGCGCTTGGTTCAGGCATTTTTACTCGAAGATATTGGCGGTTAAGAAACGAATAAGGAGGTTGCAAATTGCTTCCAATCTGCCTCTTCCGAATCAGGAAAGTATAGCCGTTTTCAAGTCTTCAACAACGCGAGATCGACCAAACCGTTGGTTTATCTACCATGTTGCAAAACCCGAACAACCATTGGTTTTCCTACGCTAGCCGATGAATATCGTTCAATCGATTTCGAATGTTTATGCGAGCGGTAGCATAAAATATACACGTAGCACAGGCTGCTAGCTTCATCTTTACCCACTTCTTTCTTGCACGAGCACCGTCCTTCGGACTGAGCACGAGCACGAAAATCAACGGATCTTGGTTTTCGATGCCCTGAAATGCGGGTAAAGATGGGGCATTGCACCGGTTTACCACTGGGGATCGTTACCTTCATGCTAGGGCGAAGGTCAATTACCACTGGCGTAAAGCCAGTGGCATGCATTGAATGCCCTTGGGTTTATCCCAGGGGATCGTTGCCTTCATGCTAGGGCGAAGGTCAATTACCACTGGCATAAAGCTAGATGGCATGCATTGAATTCCCTTGGGTTTATCCCAGGGGATCGTTCTTAACTTGCAAAAGCCCAATATCAGTCGCCGCGAAGCTTGAGCGACATGATTGTCAACTTCTCGCGGACTTCGGTTAAGCTCGTTACCCCGAAATTTTTGCATTCGAGTAGATCGTCCCCCGTCCTTCGGATCAATTCGCCGATCGTATTCAATTGCAAGCGAACCATGCATTTGCGTGCTCGCACCGACAGATTCAATTCGGAAATCGGGCGATCCAAAAGCATTTGCTGATCCGGTGTCATACCGCTGATATCAATGGGTGGCTCCGCATCTCTCTTGGGGTCGGCAAACTGCCCCAACCCTAATCCTCGCGCAACCAGCATTTCGCGAATTTCGACGAGTGACGTTTCTCCGAAGTTCTTGCTTTGAAGAAGCGATTGTTCGGACACCCGAGTCAAATCTCCAAGCGTTCGAATCCCCATCTTTTGAAGGCAATTGCGAGATCGAACGGACAATTCGAAATCGGTGACTGGGACATTAAGCAACTGAGCAAGTCGCTCGTTTTTCTTCTGCGAGTCTTCGTCGTACAGGATATTTCCACCCGCCGCCGCGTCCTTGAGATACAGCTTTGCCAGTCGATGGGTCGGCTGATTCTCTAGCACCCTTTTGTAGCAAGCTTGGGCGCGCATGTAATCGTTGCGATCTTCGTACATCAATCCCAAATTGATCAGCGTTCCAACGTGGGATGGGATAACGCCTGCACCTCGTTGATAAAGTTCGAAAGCTTGCTGATCATTACCGACCCGATCATTCTCAATCGCTAGCCCAAACAAAGCGCCCGCGTGCCTTGGATTCACTTGCAAGGCGCGTTGATACAGAGCGATCACTTCGGGCATGTTGCCCCCCAAAGCCGCCAAGGTCGCCGCTCGTTGGAATGGATATTCCGCGTTTTGCTCTACAGGTCCAAAGATGTTGTCAAGCAACTTGAGCGCTTCCTCTTTGCGGCCGATGTACCGCAAAATCTCCGCGCGCGACAATTGGCACCACTCAGGCGTGTAGCCAGCCTTTTCGGCCGCATCGTAATAAGCCATCGCTCGATCGTAGTCTTCGATCTGAAAACAAACCTTACCCATGTAATACTGGGCAAGGGCACCGCCATCGGATTGCTTCAACGTGGTTTCGGCGTCTTCGAATTTCCCGATCAGGTAAAGACAGACTCCAAGCCGTGTCAACGTTGCAGGCGACGAATTGGGAGCTTGTTGCAACTCCTGAACCGCATCGCGCAGCAAAGCCGCTTGTGTCAAGTCTTCTTCGACCGCTCGAACCAATTTGTCGATGTCTTGCGGGCCAAAGGACTGGTTGGAAAGTACAATTTCTCGAATGTCGACGGTCGTCGTTTGAACCATTAGTTCTAAAATCCCCAAATGAATCGAATCATAACCTGGAAAGCCGACGGTGGGAGTCGAACCCGCAACCCCCGCATTACGAATGCGGTGCTCTACCGATTGAAGCTACGTCGGCAATGCCACTTGAAAATCCACCCGCCAAAATGGTTTTGACGTGCGGTGCAAACACCAGGCCACCTAAGTGGAAAGGATGCGCTTTTCCAATAATCCCATAAAATAAAGCTCAGACCTAGGAATCGTCAAGAGCAACCGCGTTATTAGTTTTATTTATTTAATGGCGGCAGCCATGGCAACCCGTGGCCCTTTGGAGGTGCGTGGGGTGCGTAGACCGTCCGCATTGATTCGCAATTGTGTACACTAACAGTCGCGCGTCCAGACCATCGATCACGAAGGATTTCTACTACCAACTGATCATGACAACCACAAAAACGCCTCGTACTGACGAGCCAACATCGATAATCCCGCAACGGTTTTTTGAGCTGCTGCAAGAAACGTGGGGGTTCGATAGCCTGCGTCCATCTCAACATGCCTCGATCGCGTCCATACTGGAGGGTCGCGACACGCTGGTTATCATGCCGACGGGCGGAGGCAAGTCGCTGTGCTACCAAGCCCCTGCTGTTTTTCGAGGTGGACTCACTATCGTCGTGTCCCCGCTGCTGGCTTTGATGAAAGATCAAGTCGACTCGCTCAAACAGGTCGGAGTTCAAGCGATTCGCATCGACAGCACCTTGTCTGTCCCCGAAAAACGAGAAACGGCAGAGCAAATTCGCTCGGGTAACGTGCGGTTGTTGTTCGTGTCTCCGGAGCGGCTTGCCAATCAAGACTTTATTCGTTTCCTCGAAGGCAACGACGTTCACACGATCGCCATTGACGAGGCCCATTGCGTCTCGCAATGGGGACATGACTTTCGGCCCGAATACCGGCAGTTGAGCGCGCTTCGAAATTCGTTTCCAAAAGCAGCCATGCATGCCTTCACGGCGACCGCGACGGAAAAAGTTCGACTCGATATTATCGATCAGCTAGGTCTCAAGTCTCCACGTGTTCTTGTCAGCTCATTCGATCGACCGAACTTAACGTACCGCGTGCTACCTCAAGTGGATCTGCAGGATCAAATTCGAGAAGTGTGCGAGCGTCATCGCGGCTCCGGCGGAATCGTCTATTGCTTGCGTCGAAATGACGTCGAAATTGTCACCGAGTATCTCCAACGGAAAGGTTTCTCCGCCGTTGGATATCATGCAGGCATGTCGCATGAAGAGCGCAAGCGGGCGCAGGAAGCGTTCTTAAGCGAATCGGTCGATGTTGTGGTGGCCACCGTCGCATTCGGGATGGGAATCGATCGGTCCAACGTTCGCTTTGTGGTTCACGCCTCGGTTCCCAAGTCGATCGAACATTACCAACAAGAAACAGGTCGAGCCGGTCGCGATGGGTTGCCCGCCGAATGCGTATTGCTTCACAGCGTTGGCGATGTGATGACACTCAAAAAGATCACCGAAGCAAGCCTTCGAGAAGCTAACGCTTCGGAAGATATCATCGCATCGAGTCGCAATCAGATCGAAGAGATGTCGCGTTACTGCCGGACGCCGCTTTGCCGACATCGGGCGCTCGTCGAGTACTTTGGTCAATCCTACAGTAGTCCATCCTGCGGAGCCTGTGACGTTTGCCTTGGAGACACGGACGAAATGCCAGACGCGAAGACGATCGCTCAGAAGATTCTTTCGTGTGTGTTTCGCGTTCAAGAACGCTTTGGCGTGAATCATGTCGTCGAAGTCCTTTTGGGTTCGAAAACGCAAAACGTCATCCAGCGTGGGCATGATAAATTAAGCACCTATGGCTTATTAAGTGACGTTTCCAAAGCTCAGTTGCGTGACTGGGTCTACCAGCTCATTGGGCAAGGTGCGTTGGAACTTGACGGTTCCGAGTATCCGATTCTGAAACTGAATGCGGCTTCGCGCACCATACTATTTGGTGATGCCGAGCCTCGTTTGATCCGAACCGCGACCACTGCCAAGGAACGCAAGCAAGCCAGCGTCAGCGAAGCGGCCGAGTTCTCCGATACCAGACTGTTCGAGAAACTGAGAATCCTACGACGCCGAATTGCTCAGGAACAAAATGTGCCCCCCTTCGTTGTATTCTCGGATAGCGTTTTGATCGAGATGAGCGCGTACCGTCCATCGACGTCGGATCGCATGTTAAATGTCTCCGGAATCGGGAAGGTCAAATTGAACTCATACGGCAATGTCTTCTTAGAAGCGATTCGGCAGCACTGCGAGGAGTGCTCCATTGCTATGGACGTCGAATGGAAAAAACCGGGTACCAGCGCCGTCATGTCGCAAAGCGTTCGAAGTGGTACGACCAGCAGCAGCAAGAAGAGCATTACGATTCCAATGTTGCGTCAGGGATGCGATCTAGCAGAAATTGCGGCGGCAGCCGAAATCACCACCGGGACAGTCGTTTCTCATCTACTCGAGTTAATGCAAGACGAGAGTATCCCGAGCATCGATGGCTGGGTGCCTGTCGAAGTGCAGCGCAAAATCATAGAAGCCGCTGATGCAGTCGGGCGTGAAAAGCTCAAACCCATTTACGAACATCTTCAACAATCCGTCGATTACGAACGAATTCGCTTGGTGTTGAGCTTCGAGAAACAGCAAACAGCGACGTAAGGTGATCGGAGGGTGGCACGAGCATTAAGGCGTCGGAGGGTGGCATGAGGGTGGCACACATGTCTGTTTGGGCGGGTCACACATGTTTGTTATGGTCGGTTCATACTGGCGATTTTGCGGA
>JAIPFP010000245.1 GCA_021736575.1 Pirellula sp.
GGTCTTGCCAAGCGATTCCCTCGTTGAGACACACATAGAGCATTCCGATCGCAATGCTGATGGATGCTGTGAACGCCATCCCAACATAGTGAATGGGAATAGAAAACCAGCAACGCAAAATGGCCATAGCGAGCATGCTCGCCGGAATCATCCAAACCATCCATTCCCACTGGTATTTCGCACGCCATTGCGACCACTCCATCGGCTTTGCGATTTGGCCTCGACTCCATAGGTCGGCAGCGATCATTGCCACTCCGCACAAAACCGCACCGAAAAGGGTTGCAAACAGGACGCCTCGTGCAGGCTCGTCATCATACCCCTCTTCTTCACCCTGATCGGTGGTCGCCAACAAGTAACATCCGACGGACGACAGCAAGAACGGCATTAGTAGCCGTTGCAACAATATCTGGAGTTCGAAGCTCATCAATGCTCAACGAAGGGTTGGGTTAGGCGACCGAAGGCGTTCTCGTTTACTTCAATATCGGTTTCGCCCAGAAACAATCCGCCAGCCGTAGGCGAATCGATTCTTCGCTCGGTTGGCATGTGCTCAACCGCCGTGGTGACGATGATCCACACTCGACCTTTCCAAACGATGAGTTGAGGGCAAGTTGCTTGCGGACTACCGATGGTTTGCCAAACCTGTTCGGTCGAACCATCCGCAATCGAGTACTGAACCGTACGCCCAAACGCAGCCGGGTTTGGGTTGTAGAGAGAAACGATTATGCTCTTGCCGTCCAACGTGGCGGTCATTCCATCCGGCATACCTGTATCCTCGGAAAGGTCGACCACAACCCTTTCGGACTCAATTTCCCCACGTTCCGTGTTGATTCGATACGCAACTACTTTGCGGGTCGGAGTATCGATATCAAGCAATTCGATGTGGCCAGGTTCGACATGGACAACGCATTTGCCGTTGCTGCAAATTTGGTCAGACCGCAATCGAAAAAGTTTCGAGTCGCGTCCTCGCCAAAAGTACAGGCCTGCCTTTTTGGTCCGAAACTCCAGGTCTTTGGTGCCAAAGATCAAGTTGCCATCCCAGGTAACGCCATCGTTGACAATGGTTCCGGAGCAATCGCTATCGATCCCTTCGATGAAAGGAACGAAGCTCTTGGATGTCGGCGAATAGATCCCGATGGATCGTTCGCAGCCAACAACGAAATTCCCCTTGTCCGTCGCAAACGCAAATCCGGGTCGACCGGGCAATTCGTACGCGACATCGGTTTTCGTGTTCAAATCAAAAACATGGATCGAACCAACGTTGGCATTCGGACCATGCTGAATTGCGACCCAAGAAAACCTGTCGCCACCCATCGGGTATGGTCCCTCGGGCAAAAACCGGAGGGCATCCGAGGGAGGCAAGTAAAGCAGTTCGGTCGATCTCAATTCCATTATGCTTTCTCGAATGCGGAGTCGAATGCGCGACCGCTAGGAGCGAAGTCGATGTTCTTGACGAAGCCGGCAGCTTCTTTTGCTCCGAACTCGCGATCCATCCCGCTGTCCTCCCATTCGACGCTAAGTGGGCCCGCGTAGCGAATGTCATTCAGGGCGCGAATGATTTCTTCGAAATTCACATTGCCACGTCCTGGACTTCGGAAATCCCAACCGCGGCGAGGGTCACCGAAGTTCAAATGGCTGGACAAGATCCCCGATCGGCCGTTGAGTTTAGTGGCTGCATCTTTAATGTGCACGTGGTAGATGCGATCTGGGAACGTTCGAATGAACTCAACAGGATCAACGCCTTGCCAAATCAAATGGCTTGGGTCAAAGTTGAATCCGAACTCAGGCCGATTGTCCAACGCATCGAGAGCCATTTGAGCGGTATAAATGTCAAATGCAATTTCGGTTGGGTGGACTTCCAAAGCGAATCGGACTCCGCACTTGGCGAACTCATCGAGAATTGGATTCCATCGCTTGGCGAGCAACGCGAAACCGTCGTCGATCATGGATTGAGGCACTGGCGGGAACGAATAGTTCAGGTGCCAGATACTGGAGCCAGTGAAGCCGTTGACGACCCCCACTCCAAACTTCTTAGCGGCTCTCGCCGTCGCCTTCATTTCCTCGATCGCTCGCTCGTTGACCGCGCTTGGGTTGCCGTCACCCCAGATGTAACCAGGCAGAATCGACTTGTGTCGTTGATCGATAGTATCAAGCACTGCTTGGCCGACCAGGTGTGCGCTGATGGCGTGGCATTGAAGGCCCAGACTGTCGAGCATTGCTCGTTTGGTATCGCAATATTTGGGGTCCGAGTTTGCTTTTTCAACTTCGAAATGGTCGCCCCAGCACGCCAATTCGATGCCATCATAGCCAAAATCTTTGGTAAGCTGAGCCATCTTGGGAAATGGCAAGTCGGCCCATTGGCCGGTAAACAACGTGACAGGTCTGGCCATGCTGCAAATGTCTCCAAAAGTGAGGATGATTCAAGGGATTTCGGTTCAACAGAATAACATGATCTGCATTCTAATTACAGTCAGGCGCTAGAGAATGCTCGACAACGTCTCGATTCTGGTTTCATTTGGCCGCGATGAACTCAAACATGTGCATCAGCTCCGGTATGAAATCCTGCGTAAACCACTTGGTTTGCCAGCCTCAAGTGCCATTTTCGCAGGCGATGAGTTTGAATCCACGATTCATATTTTGGCAAAGTCAAGTGGTCTTCTGATCGGTTGTGCCACGATCGTGCCGGACGAACATGAAAAACGAGTTCAGCTCCGCGGGATGGCGGTGGACTTGGACAAGCAAGGTATTGGTATTGGCAAACGAATCCTTGACGCGGCAAAAGCAATTGCAAAACAACGAGACCAATTGTTATGGTGCAACGCACGATTTTCGGCAATTGGATTTTACGAACACCAGGGCTTGCACCAAAGCGGGCCGGTTTTCGAAATTCCTGGGATCGGGAAGCATGTTGTGATGAAGTATCTAAGTTCGGAATGAGCATGTGCGTTTTAGGGATTGCTCTATTCTAATCGTATGGAATTTCCACTAACTTGGTATGCGACCGTGTCGTTGCCTCCAGTTTGTTTTCGACGGATGAAAGACCACAAAATGATTCGATTCTTTGGCTTGCTCGTAATGTTTTTTCTACTCGTTCCTCAAATTTGCATTCCCCAAGATGCCAACCCAAACGTGGAACTGATTTCCTCCATCGACAAACTTTCGAAACGGGACGTGTCGTTAGTCGGTAGTATTGACGAAGAAGTCCAAGAACAACCTTTCGCGGCTGGCATCGCTGGAGGGTTTCAACGCGTTATTATTCCGAGCATGTCCCTCGGTTCGACGAGGGAATACCGGGGCGACGCCGAAGTTCTTGTGTCTAAAAACGGAGATTTGGTTATCGCCTCCAAGGAAGAATTGCCTGGCGTAAAGGTGTTCAAGACTGGCGAGGAAGTCTTGAGCTTGCAAGCACATATCCAAGAGCCCTTCAGTACCTCGAAGTTGGTTGGCGACTTGTCGAAGCTATTGGATTGGATCGCTTTGGGAAATGCAGTTGAATCTGCTACGGAAATTCAGACACGCGTCAAAGGTAAAGATACCGAATTCCGAGTCATTTTGGATGGTAGCTTTATTCCAAGTGAAATCGTCGCCGCTGTTCCCGCTATGCCGGCAGGAGTTGCAGGTGGTGCGGCCGCTGGGAACGTACAAAACGTCCAAATCCGAATCGGAGCCAACCCCATGATGCCAACCATTACCGAACTCGCAGTAACATTCAAAATGAACGCGGCCAAGGAAATCGTTAGATTGGAATACGCATTGCAATACAATGATCCCATGAAAGGCCTCGTGTTCCAGGGAGGAGCAGCCGGAGGAATCGTACAGTTCAAAAACAAGCCAGCCGGCGAGGAAGACTTGGGCAAACTGATTGTGTACGAATTTGACGTCGTCGCAAAACCCTCAGACAAGTTAAGCGAATTTGTGAAGCAAGCCAGGAGCATGCTACAGAATCGCAAATAGGTTCGCTCAGCCATTTCTCAAATCGCGCATTTCTCAAATCGCGGTTTACTGAGCCGCAGGCTGGATAACTCTCGGTCAACTCGTTCAGACATACTTTTCTCCTCGAATAACACTGACCGTAGATAGATATGCGATCACCGCGAAGCGATCAAAATATTCATTGGAAATGAGCTGCAGCAAACGGTCCGCGACCTCGGGCGAGACAATGCTCTCGATTCGAATGTTGGCACCGAGAATTTCGCCAACGCGGCGTTGACGACTCCCTTCACCCTCCGCATCCGTCAATGTATAGCCGCGAGCGCCAACCGATCGGAGATCATGAACGAGACGTTCTTTCAAAACAGATTCTGCAATCACGGTCAATAAGCACAATGGAACAGTTTTCATAGCGGGACTCCGAATTATTAGTTGCACAAGGCTTTGGAAATGGCGAAGTAGATCGGTATGCCAGCCATCAGGTTAAAGGGAAACGTGATTGCTAGGGCTGCGGTTAGATAGTAGGTCGGATTGGCTTCCGGCAACGTCATTCGCACCGCAGGTGGAGCGGCGATGTACGATGCGCTGGCCGCCATCGTTGCAAGTACTGTGCAGCCGCCGACCGATAGACCGGTCATGGAACCCAGCCAAGCACCCAACGCCCCATGCAGGATCGGCATCAGGATTCCAAAACCCAGGAGAAAGAACCCAGCTTTTTTAAGATCCCCCAGACGCGATCCGGCTGCAAGTCCCATCTCAAGTAAAAACAACGTTAAAAGACCTTTGAACATCCCTTCAAACACTGGCTGCACTGGTTTCCAGCCGGTTTCTCCAACTGCGGTTCCTATGACGAGTCCACCCACCAGCAAAATCATCGAACGGCTCGTCAAGAGCTCGTGAATCAATTCTCGATTGGACCGCCTCAGGCTTGCATCGAAATTCTCTCCCGTGGTGCCCTGGCTGCGGGCAGTCTGAATCAGACCGATCGCCAACGCCACCTGAATACCAGGGATTTCGAGCAAGGTCAACAAAGTGGGCATGAATCCCTCGGCAGGATACCCAACCGTCGTCGTGAACTGAAGAGCCGCAATGAACGTAACCGCCGAGACAGAACCGTAATGCGCTGCGATTCCGGCGGCGTCCGCAATCCCGAACCGACCAAGTTTTCTAAGCACCAAATAGGATGTAACTGGAGTCACGCAGCCAAGTAATAACGTCGCCATCGCTGGCCCTGTTATTTGGTTCAGTGAACTGTGAGAAAGCTCAACTCCACCTTTTAACCCAAGTGCAAACAGGAGATAGATCGAAAGGGATGTGACCAAGTCCCGAGGCAAGGCCAGCTCACTGCGAACCAACCTTGCTACAATGCCCAACGCAAAGGCAAGAGTCAACGGCGAACATAAATTGATCCGCAACACCTCGAACATACCAAATCCCACGGAATAGAGAACTTAAATACATGAATTATTGTTCGTTTAATTTTTATCGACAATCCGTTGTCGCGACAAGAGCAAAACCATGAAAAAAAAGGCGACAAAGCCAGAATCGGCTGGAGTGAATCCGGCTTCAACAAAAGAAAAAACTTGGGAAGTTAAGGGTGGATGGACATTTCTAAGCAACCATACCCATGTGCTCGTCTGCCTATTTCGAAATCCCGATGTGACATTGAGAGAGGTTGCGAGCCGAGTTGGGATTACCGAGCGCATGGTGCAAAAAATTGTCGCGGAGCTTGTCGAAAACAATTTCGCCGAAGTGACACGCGTTGGTCGCCGAAACACATATCGCATTCGTACCGACTTGCATTTGCGACATCGGCTCGAGTCGCATCGAACGATTGGCGAATTGCTTCAGTTGCTAGATCCTTGAGTCAGACGCATATTGCGACCAACGGCACAAGGCCACATGCTTTTGATCTTGCTCCCCTCGCCCTGTACTCGGGGAGAGGGGCTGGGGGTGAGGGGTTTACACTGTGTTTTGATTGGTTTTTTGAACGTGAATTCAATGTCTAGCTGCGTTTCAAAAGCGTCAACAAATAACTGAACCGGGGGCATACATGTCAGGGCTCTAGCCATCGCTAGGCAAAATCGTCGCGATGACTTCAGCCGCAACGCTGCGCAATGCGATAGCCCAGGGCAACGCCGCGTTGCCCTGGGCTATCCCAGTTCGCCCCCTTGGGGCTCCGGATGCAGGCTAGCGAAAACGGTTCAGCGACGAGAAGGCCGCGACAATATAGATGGGTGGCCCCGTCAGGTGGGCCCCGTCAGGTGGCTCGAGCCATGAGCCACGCCAATAAGTCGTTCCCGCGCAGGCGGGAATCCAGTGGAGTGCGAGTGATGACTGGGTTCCCGCCTGCGCGGGAATGACGTGGAGCTGGTTTCCCGCCTGCGCGGGAATGACTTGGAGCTGGGTTCCCGCCTGCGCGGGAATGACGTTGAGCTGGGTTCCCGCCTGCGCGGGAATGACGTTGAGCTGGGTTCCCGCCTGCGCGGGAATGACCCTGACGGGGGCCCCTAAACCCTCTCGCCTGCATTCGAAACAAGTGCTGGGACTCAATGTTCCGCAAGTCCAATAAAAAAAAGCGGACCGAAAGGCCCGCTTTTTTGAATGCAAAGTTGGATAGAGATGTCGTCTCGAAAAGACTACTTCTTCTTTTTCTTCTTGTCGTCGACTTCGTCCTCTTTCTTGACCTTCTTCTTTTTCTTCAAAGAAATCTTCGGGACACGCACTTTTGCCATGCCAAGCACGATACTGCTGTCGGACCACTTGTCCAGATCTTGCAATCGTTTGACGCGTTCAGCACGGGTCATCACGTTTCGGCTCTTGATTGCCCCAGCGCGGACTTTCAAGCTCTTATCGAGAGTCATAAAAACCAATTCTCCTAGCGACGACTGACCAAATATTAAATTGAGGGGACCGAGATTTTAGCGACGGTTTTCAGGGAGGACAAGGCAAAAACACACAGAACCGTCCCATTCTTGTCGGATAATCAAATTCAACAGATTTTTTTGCCTCCTACCACCGACGATGCGTCCATTCGGCGGAGCAAAAGGGGACTTTAGTCCCTTGAGATGACATCCGGACCTTCGCCGGCCCGCTTTTCGTATTTGCCGTCGCCCATCTTGACGTACTTCGTAAAACCTTTGTCGCTCAGGCTTTTGTTGGAGAGCGATTGGGAAGACTTCATGTCCATCCATACGCCAGCAACCTTGACCGGGGCAATGACGCGACGAACGCGCTGCCCTGTTATCGGATGAAACTCAAGCGGTGGCGCGGACATGCTCTCCAAAAGCTCAAACGTAATCGGTTCCGTCAATTCGGAAGATCCCTCGACAGATTCAGGCTCGTCGGCAATCACTTCGTACACATAGATGGGCATTGGAGCGTTCCAGAAATGGGAAACTTTGTCGAACGTAGTTTATACCGGTAATCATGACAATTGTCGCAAAACGCAGCCACTATTTCGATCATGATTCTAGGTGGACGGCACATGGAATGTGCCTACTACTTTGACTTTTTGCGATTCTTGCCTTTGACCTCATCCTCGAACGTGCTTTTTTGTCTCAAGATATGGTGGTAGTGCTGTGCAAATCGGTGCGCTTCGTCTCGAACGTATTGCAGCAGTCTCAACGCAAACGACTCTCGCCCCAATCGAATCGGCTCTTTTTCCCCAGGTCGGAAGATTTCTTCTTCGCGCTTGGCCAGCGATACCATTACGGGTGGATCGATCTCTTGATCGCGAAACGCAGCCAAGGCGGCATTCAATTGCCCCTTGCCCCCGTCGATCATGAGCAAATCAGGAAAGGCATTTTGCTCATCGCTGAGTCTTCTAAATCGGCGAGAGATGACTTCGTGAATGCTTCGAAAGTCATCGATCCCCTTTACGTCCTGAATCTTGTACCGTCGATATCCCGGTTTGAACGGAAGTCCGTCCAAGAACTGAACGAGCGACGCTACCGTGTCGTCCCCTCCTAAGTGAGCAATATCGACCCCCTCGATCACGCGTGGTTCCTTGTCCATTCCGAGTACTTTCTTCAGTGCTCGCATTCCCTTTTTGGGATCGATATAGAAAACCTCGGGCTGAGCGTGCGTATCGATCTCGCCTCGATCCTGCAAATTCTCCAGCAATCGGACTTCGTCTCTGAGCCTCGCCGCCTTTTCGAAATCGAGCTTCGACGATGCGTCGCGCATTTCTTCGCGCATTTGGCTAAGCAGTTTCTCGCTTCCACCCTCCAGAAATGTCTGCAGTCGGCGAATATCGCGTTTGTAATCTGCTTTGCTGATTCGCTGATTGCATGGCGCCGTGCATTGTTTGATCGAAGCCAACAGGCAAGGTCGAAACCACTGCCAACGCGGATCGTTTTCCTCAATATCGAGAGAGCAAGTGCGAAATTGAAAGACTCGCTGCATGACTTGCATCGCTCCTCGCAATTGTCCCGCACTTGTAAATGGACCATAGAGCTTGGCTCCCTTCGCCTTGGGAGTTCTAGTCACTTCGACTCGAGGAAAATCTTCGTGCGTCGTGATCATCAAGTAAGGAAAGGTCTTATCGTCCTTGAGATCTTTGTTATGGCGAGGTTGGATGTCTTTAACCAAGCGACTCTCGGTCAGCAGAGCATCGACTTCGCTGTTGCAGAGCATGAAATCGATATCGGCGATCTCATGGATCCATTCGGCCGTTCGAATCTCTTGAGCTGCCGCCGCTAAGAAATAACTTCCCGCTCTCGACCTAAGATTTTTGGCCTTGCCGACGTAGATGACAACGCCCGACGCATCCTTCATCAGGTACACGCCAGGCGACTGTGGAAACTCGCGAACTTTTTCAGCCGACCGCCGAAATCCCAAGTTTCCGTTGAGCAGATCGTCGACCCGACGTTTCAGTTCCAGCGTCGGTTCGGCTAAGTGTTCGTCAACCTCTCCCACCGTCGAATCGAAAACCGTGGAATCGAACTCGACTTCATCGTCCTCGTCGATCGGTTCGATTTCGCTCATCGGAATTAGTTTTGTGGAAACCCTGGGAAGCCTGCGGCTGGATTAAAACCAGGAGCACCGCCACCGCTTGGAGCAGATGCGGTTTTCGGTTGAACCAATTCGGTCAATGAAATTCGCATCTTCTTGTAATCGTCTTCGCTGACTACATAGTACCAGTCTGCAAAGCGGGCATTCAACTCCGCTACCTTCTTCTTGGCAGCTAGCAGTTTCTCATTGCGAAGGTCGATCTTGCGAGTATTTTCTTTGGTGATCTTTTCGCGAGCTGCTTCGAGTCGTTCTTTCCACTCCTCCTCGGTAGGCTCAGGGGTAGCAACGGGTTCGTCCGTCTTCTTCTCTTCCGGTTTCTTATCCTCACTTTGAGGGGCTTGCGGATCTTGGAACGACACCAATTTGCCCTCTCGATTCGATTGCTTCCACGAAACGGATTCCGGCTTGTCTGCCGGAACATCCACTTGCGGTTTTTCTTCGGCTGGCTTTGGGTCGGCTGGCTTTTCTTCTACCGGCGATCCTTCTGCTTGTGGTTCAGGAGCCGGCTTTGGGTCAGCTGGCTTTTCTTCGGCTGGCTTTTCTTCGGCTGGCGGTTCGACCGATGGCTTTTCGGAAGCTGGTTTTTCGCTGGTCTCTGGCTTGGGAGCTGGATCGGTTGTGGCAGGCTCGGTCGTCGCAGGCTCGGTCGTCGCAGGCTCGCTTGTCCGCGTGGAAGACGGCGGTACTCCAACCTCGACAGGGGGTTGCTTCTTCAGATTCTCAATGGCCTTGATCTCATCC
>JAIPFP010000246.1 GCA_021736575.1 Pirellula sp.
GGAGTACCGGGGCGAGGAGGAGAATATACTCAGGGGTCATGCTTCGCTCTCTCGGTACAGCCTGCTCGTTTCAACGTAATGTTTCCAGCCGTGTTCAATCATGTCGGCGTCAGCCTTGTTGGTTTCGCGAACGACTTTGCCTGGCATTCCCATAACCAAGGAATGTGGGGGGATGATTTTGCCTTCAGGGACTAACGCTCCTGCCGCGATGATGGAGCCCGTTCCAATGACGGCACCATTGAGCACTACGGCTCGAATACCGATGAGACAGTCGTTCTCAACTGTTGCTCCGTGAATGATTGCTCCGTGTCCGACCGTCACACGCTCACCGATGGTGCACGGAAACCCAGGATCGCTGTGCAAACAGCACAGGTCTTGAATGTTGGAATAGGCACCAATACGAATCGTCGCCACGTCACCGCGAACGACTGCTCCAAACAAGACGCAGGCCTGTCGTTCGATGATCACTTCGCCCCGAATCGTTGCGTTGGCGGCGACAAAGCACTCGGCATCGATCAAATCGGGTTGAAATTTGGTTTTCATCGTTTTCTTGTTCGACCATACTGCTACTCAGGCAGTGGCTTATCCTTGGTTTCCGGTAAGAAATAGACGGCAATCAAACCGATCAAGAAGATAACACTCATGTAGCTGCACGCGTCACGGAAGGCATCGATTTTTTCGGTCGTCGACTTTGCCTTGGCAGCTAGACTGAGCGCCAGTAATCCCAGCGTAATTGGGCCAGATGCGGCCACGTAACGCCCCACATTATAGCAAAAACTTGTTCCTGTGCTTCGAAGGCGTAGAGGGAACAACTCAGGCAGGTAGATGGCAAAGCCCGCGAACAGAGCCATTTGAAAAAAGCCCATGACGCTACTCATCCAAAGGTGCCATGGACTGTTGAACATCTGGAAATATCCGACGGTTGCAATCATTGCCGCGATGAATGCCATGGCAAACGCATTTCGTCGCCCAATTGACTGGGCAATATAAGTGAACGTCATCATTCCAAAGAAAGCGCCTATGTTCTGCAAGATTCCGTTGTATGCAACCAAGGTGGATGCTTCGTCGGCAATCCTTGCTTTCACGTCCTTGGGCAGCTCAATAACCGCAGGTTGGGCGTCCGTCGGTTGGGCGCCCGTCGGTTGGGCGCCCGTCGCTGAAACATCAATGGTTGCTTTTTGTTTCGCAATTTCTTGCTGAGTAAGATTATTCGTAATGACGTCACGAACCAAGTCCGGCGCAAAAAAGCCAATCCCCCAGACACCGATAATCCCTGCTACGCACAGTAGCATTCCGAACAAAGCGTTCCACCGAAGCACAGGGTTTCCGAAAAGCTCCGCATAGGAACCGAATTTGACACCAGTGACTTTGCCTTCTTTTCTGGCTTTAACCCAGGCCTCAGGTTCCTTCATTTTCATTTGCAAAAAGACGCACAAGAATGCTGGCAAGGCACCGACCAAAAACATAACCTTCCAACTCATATTGGAGGCAATCACTTCTCTTTTCGATAGAGAGGTGACCAACAAATAGATGAGCCCAGAGGAGATATTGCCTACCGCAGACAACGCCTGAAGCAATCCGAGAGCACCCGTCCTGGAGCGCGCGGGCAAGCTATCCGCAACCAAAGTAACTGCCAGGCCAAAAACACCACCGACCCCCAAGCCAGTGATGAACCGATATATTGCAAAATCGATCCAACCGGTGGAGAACGCCGACAAGCCTGTGCAAATGGAATAGATCAAAACGGTCAAGGTTAGCGTTTTCGCTCGTCCAAACCAATCGCCAACCGACCCGAAGATCAATCCGCCGGTCGCCCAACCGATCATGAAAATACTGGTCGCGTAACCCGAGTACGCACCGACCTGGCTTGCGTCCATGGTGGGTGGTAGCAGGTGCTTAAGAGCATCCTTGCGCACCAAAATGAAGATCTGTTGATCGAGGCAATCGAATAGCCACGCGAGTGACGCCATCGCGAAAACAAACCAGTGATAACTGGTTAGGCCATTCCACCAGTTGGTTTTTGTTGTTTGTTCCGACACGCGTTAGGTCTTTCCGTGCGAGAGTTGATCGGCGGGCAAGTATGGGCGAGACGGATTATAGTCCAACATCGCCCCTCGGTGCCGTGCCGGCAACAAAAATCCAAGGATAGAAGGTCGCCTTGGCGTCACTTCTGCTTGTTCGTCACGGTGAATTCAAATATCCCTCCCACATCAGAAACATTGAATTCAAGTCCGCTTGATTCCGGCGAACCGAATTTCGCGTCGAAACTCATTGGAGGAGGAGAGCCTGACGCAAGCGATTCCGGCGTCATGTCGCGGAGCGGTTCCGTAATACCAATCTTGTATCTGCCAACCATTGCGCCGCTCCGCCCGTTCGTCAGCATTTTGATCGTGCCTGAACTATCCGCAGAACCGGTCGCCGAGAGGCCAGAGCCAACGGGCAGAAACGTAACGGCAACGTTGGTTAGTGCCTTGCCATCTCGAAGAACTTTTCCGCTGACTGGAACTATCTTAGGACCATCATCCCAACAACCCGGCACAACTACCAGCAAACACAGAATGCCGAGGCTGGAACTTTTTAGTACAAGACGTTGCTACTGGGAGCACCATTGACTTTCAATCCGATATTCCAGTTTATCTGTGCGTATAAATTTCCTTGTTCGATCTGTGGCAAAATCATTCCCATCCAAGAGCACTGACGGGAATTTGCATCTCCTGAGTTGCCACCAGCTCCACCAAATCCTGCCGCACTCATGGAATAGTTGATAGGGAATTGACGATGGGTGTCATGATAATTGTGCAGTGCAAGTCCCAATTGTTTGCAATTGTTCGAGCACTGCATCCGCCGTGCAGCTTCGCGCGCGGCCTAAACGGCAGGCAACAAAAGTCCTACCAGAATTCCAATAATGGCGATGACAACTAACAGCTCCACCAAAGTAAACGCTCGACGAATTCTTCGAACCATAAGAAAGTCCCCACGAAAAAACGATCGATGTAAAATGGCCCGTTCCGCCTGTGCTTAAATGCCGCACAGATGCAAAAACCAAAAGCCATCTTAAAAATGACTTACCACGTTGAAGATGTTACCATTCCGCCAGCTTCGCGTCAACATTTTCACTTAAATGGCAATTGAAGGTGTAACCAATCTCCTTAGGCGAGCGGCAGATTGCAGTATTCCAACCCGAAGCGTAAGCGAGGGACAATTTCGCAGATCCCTAAATTACGTATCGGGTTATGATTGGGATTTTTCAGCCTGCCGCTCGCCTTAAAGGGGGCCTGACATCGGCTTCGTTCATCGTCGCTTTCGCGGGTTTTGGCTTGTTTTTAGCCCAACGGGCGCACTCATCAACGGACGATCATTCGTTTTTGTTTGTTGACAAAAACAAATCCAATGACTTGGCTCGCTTCGGAGGAGAAAACTGGCAGGCCGTGATAGTCTCGATCGACAAGCACCTGATCATCGATTTCCCAACCCATGGGTGTCTTTTTCAGTCTACCCGCATCGATAGCAACGACACTCGACGAATCGGCATGAGCGATCAGAACATCGCAAACCGCATCCGGTAGTTTCCCGGCGACTCGGTCCACTGGCCAGCGAACGACATCGTCTGCGATGGGTTCGGACGTAGTAAAACGTCCGACTTTGTCGACCGAACTGTCTTGGGACGCTTCGGATGTGGTGTTTAATACCTGGAATTGCGATGGGCTCAGCGATACCCCTGCAAACTCGATCCGAGTCGAATCTGCCAGGGCTGACTTAGGTGCATCAATTTGTTCTGCAAGGCAGAGGACGGATCCGTCGGAGAGTGGCAAACACCATGACGATCGTTGTTGATTCGTGCGGAAGCCAAACGAACGCTCCTGCCATCTCAGTGCGATACGAATAGGCTGTGGCATTTTCGGTGCCAAGCGACTCCAGGCTTGACCGTGTGCCATCGAGGGTTGCCAAGCTAGCCATTCGGCCTCCGGTTTGTCGTAGAGGAAGAATCGGTGACCAGTACTCACACCAGGCGCTGGCTCGGAGGGTGTCGCCATTTCAATTCCGCCAGACAGCATTTGTGCGAGGGTATCCGCGTCTAACTTGAGGCCGGACAAGCCGAATTCCAATCTCCAACCGCTTCGATTCCAGAATTTGCTGTTATTCCTTATGATGTCTCGGTATTCGGGATCGATCGCGCATCTCGCTCGAACGGTTCTTGCATCCATCGCCAAGCTTACCTGAACGACGTTGCCGATACGGAAGCCGCGAAAGAGAATAGGAGCTCCGTTTTCGAGTCCGCCGCGTGACTTTGCGTCAAGGCTAATTTCTAGCGAGCCATCCACAGGAGAAATGATCGGTGCCGAATCTAGCCCCACAAAATGGGACTGCGCCCGAGCTCCGACCGACGGTGGATCGATTGCAATGTACTTTGCGCCGAGCAAGGTATCGAGCCCTCGAATGGCATCAATCGATAGCATCGGGCGAACAATCCAAAACTTGGCTCCGTCCGCAGCCATCGACCGCGCTCGAGGGGTCAAGCGAACATGCGCCACGACGCCATCTCGCTCCGGATTCAACTCGATTTTTTCGACCGCGCCAATCTCGATACCGCGATAGGTCAGCCGATCTTCGGGCTTCAATCCATGTCCTTCGCGAAACGCAATCGTAATCAACGAGCCCGTGTTTTGCCTTGAGTACCAAAACAGACCGAGACTGACCATCCCGCAAACCAGGGTCAGCCACCACAATCGCGAGGCGAACCAACGCGTCATGGTGGGATTCGTTTGCAAGAGTGCGACAGGTATCGCCTCGGCATTTGGGTCAGGTATCGCCTCGGCATTCGGGACAGGTGGGGTATCTGGCTCGTTCATTTTTGAACTTTCATGGGGACTCCCAAATCGCGTGAGGATCAAAGCAGATGGCTGCGATCATACTCATGGTTACGCACAACACGAACGCAACGACAGCTGGCCCGAAGTGAAATTGCACCAAACCGCTGAGCTTGATCAGCATGACCAACAACGCGAGCAACATCACATCCATCATGCTCCACTTGCCTATTTGCTCCATCAACCGGTAGGTCCAAGCTCGATGACGTTGCTGTAGCGTGCATAGCCAACTGAGCTCGATCAAAGCCAGTATTTTGGCCAACGGCAGCAAGATCGAAAACACGAGGATCACGATGGCAACGAAATAGTTCCCGTTTCGAAACAGCTCGATGATTCCGCCGAGGATACTGCTTTGATGGTGGTGTCCGAGTTGTTCCACTTCGAGAATGGGCAACAGGATTGCTGCAGGAAAAAGCAATACGGCGGCAATCGCAGCAGCGGCTGTTCGCCCTTGCGAGCGTTCATGATTTCGAGGAATATCCATGACGCTTTGACAGCGGGTGCACAAGGAGCGTTGGTTAGGCCGAAGCGTGTGCATCTGATGAATGAGACCACAACAGTGGCAGGCTTTGTTTGATTTCACCACTTTGTTCTCGCTAGGCAGGCATCTGTTTTTGGTTCACAATTAGTGGGATAGGCTTCCAGCCTGTCAAGCCTGTCAAGCTGAAAATGACAGTTGCTAGCACGCCAAGCATTTGCGAAATAGCTGGGCGAGCCCGCTTTTCGCGGCCCTTAACTCAAGCTTACTCTATTCGATGATATTGATCGACACAACGCTTACGACGCCGGCCGAAAACTTGGCTTTTGACGAGGCCATGCTCGAGGTTGCAGACCGCGACTCCGAAACCAGTTTGGAACGTGTCATTCCCGAGGTTTTGCGTCTTTGGGAGATGCCGACTCCTTGTGTCGTATTAGGACGAGCTAGCAAGTGGGCGGAAGAGGCAAATGCGATCGCTTGCGAACGAGACTCGGTACCCATCCTTCGGCGAGTCAGTGGCGGTGCTTCGATCGTTGCGGGCCCAGGCTGCCTCATGTATTCGGTTTTGCTCTCGTACCAAATTCGCCCAGCCTGGCGGATGTTGGATAAAGCCCATTCGGAAGTCATGACTCGAATGCGTCAGGCAGTGCAGAATTCACTGAACTCGCTAAAGACGCCCGTTCAAATCGACTTGAAGGGTACGTGCGATCTGACGCTAACCAATCGCAAGTTTTCCGGAAACGCGCTTCGTTGCAAACGTCATTGGATGCTATATCACGGGACGATTATGGTTGCGATGCCGCTGGAATGGATCACCGAGTATTTGCTTGAGCCTCCCAGGCAACCCGACTATCGCGAAAAACGCGTTCATTCGTCTTTTGTTGTGAATTTGATGGACGACCGCATCGGCGCGGAAACGTCCCTTGAATTCAGAACTTTGTTGGAAAAGCATATCGCAGTGGCCTGGAACGCCACCACAACAGGTACGGATACCTGGTTCCAGCAAGAAGTCGCAGAAGAAGCGGCCCGACTGATGCAATCACGCTATTCGGACCCCCTCTGGCATCGACAACGTTAGCCCAAAACGAACGTTGCCTGATTCGCATTTCCGACCATTCAGGTTACACTGTGGCATTCGTGGGAACTTTGATTTCCTGCTATTATTTTGAGGACCGTCTGAATCCCTGGGCATCTATGGTTTGGAAGCGAGTTTGCATTATTGGTGTTGGGTTGCTCGGAGGCTCAATCGGCCTTGCCCTCAAGCGAAAGAGGCTCGCCCAAGAGGTGGTTGGTGTTGGGCGAACCGTTTCGAAACTTCAAACGGCCGTCAGTCGCGGAGCGATCGACCATGCCACAGACGATATTTTGGTCGGAGCAAAGGACGCCGACCTCGTCATTGCATGCACTCCCGTCCAATCGATCGTCGACTCGCTCTGTGTTGCCGCAAGCGTTGCGAGCCCGAATGCTATTCTCACCGATGTGGGCAGCACCAAGCAAAACATCATGCGTTCCGCCCTTGGAAGACTCTCACCCAATCAATTTGTCGGTAGCCATCCCATTGCAGGCGGACACCACAGTGGGGTTGAGCATGCGGTTGGTACATTGCTCGATGGAGCTCTCGTCGTCATTACACCATCCGAAGAAACCTCGCCTGAATTAGTTCGGCGAATAACGGAGTTTTGGGAGTCGATGGGGTCTCGAACATGTTGCGTTTCTCCAAAAGAACACGACGAGGCGTTGGCAATCGCCAGTCATTTACCTCATATGGTTGCGTCGGCGTTAGCCACTTCAACCCCCAATGAGATCCTTCAATTCGTTGGCAAGGGCTGGATGGACTCGACTCGTATTGCTGCCAGTAATACGCAACTATGGAGGCAGATCTTGGAAGAAAACCATGCGCCCGCCTTACAAGCGATGAAGAACTTTGCCACAATTTGCGAATCTTGGGTCGACGCTTTGGAAAAAGCAGATTTCGACCGCGTCGAACAACTACTCAAAGCGGGAAAAGCAACACGTGAGGCTGTGGCAAGTAGACATTCATCCGGCTGATGGCCAACCGGATTCGCTCGGACATGCTGCAGTCAATGCGGCAGCCGAACTCGGTATATCCAGCGCCCTATCGATCCAAGCCGCCTACGGCTTTTTGATTCAAGGTCGATTGAGCGCCGATGAAGTCAAGAAGATCGCCTCCGATCTGCTGGCGGATCCAATTGCTCAACGCTTTGTGTCGGCACCCGTGGGCGACGCTTCGTTGAATGATTCTCGCGCGGCGACTGGATCAACTCCCGGCACGCTGATTTATTCTATGCCCAAGCTGGGCGTAATGGACCCCGTCGCTCAAAGCACGCTCTCGATGTTGCGAGGCTTGAAGTACGACGTCGATGAAGTGCGTACATTTCGGAAGTACTGGGTAAGCAAAGAACATGAATCTGGTTTAATCGATTCGTCCGTCGACTCTGCAATCATCCAACGCCTCTGTCAAAAGGTATTTGCAAACGACTCGATCGAACAGATCAATGTAGGTCCATTGCAGCTCGAGCAGATTGCAGTCGGAGCGCCCTATTCTTTCCAACTCATCGTTGTGCCGATCCGCGACTTGGATGAGGATGCGCTCATGCAATTGAGCAAGTCCGGTCAACTTTATTTGTCGATCGCAGAAATGCTGACCATACAAGAGCAGTTTCGCGAACAAGGCCGCGACCCGACCGATATCGAATTGGAAACCATCGCTCAAACATGGAGCGAGCATTGCAGTCACAAAACCTTGGGTGGCAAGATCGAGTATCGGGACGAAAACGGAACACGGCATTTCAAGAGCATGCTGAAAGAAACGATTTTTGCTGCCACGGTCAAGATCCGCGAACTGTTGGGACCGGACGATTGGTGTGTCAGTGTGTTCAAAGACAACGCTGGGATCGTCAAGTTCGACGACGAAGATCATGTGGTTTTCAAAGTCGAGACGCACAATCATCCTTCTGCGATCGAACCCTATGGTGGTGCGAATACGGGCTTGGGTGGTGTAATACGCGATCCGCTCGGCACGGGACTTGGGGCCAAACCCGTATGCAGCACGGATGTATTTTGTTTTGCATCTCCCAACTATCCACCGAGCGAACTTCCACCGGGAGTTTTGCATCCTCGTCGCGTGATGACGGGCGTAGTCTCCGGCGTTCGCGACTACGGAAATCGGATGGGAATACCAACCGTCAATGGAGCTGTCTATTTCGATGATCGCTACTTGGGCAACCCGCTTGTTTATTGTGGAAACGTTGGAATCATTCCCGTGGATAAGGTCGAGAAACAAGCGAACCCCGGCGATTTGATCGTTGCGATCGGCGGCCGAACGGGTCGCGATGGAATACATGGAGCGACCTTTAGCAGCGTCGAACTGACTCACGAGAGCGATGCGATCTCCGGAGGCTCGGTCCAAATAGGAAATGCGATCACCGAGAAGATGGTGATGGATGTGTTGCTACAAGCGCGGGACCAAGGACTTTATACGGCGGTAACCGACTGCGGGGCCGGCGGCTTCAGCAGTGCCGTCGGCGAAATGGGCGAATCGATTGGAGCCGAAGTTTGGCTCGATAAAGCGCCCCTTAAATACGCTGGCTTGAGCTATACCGAGATTTGGATCAGCGAAGCTCAAGAACGCATGGTCATGTCGGTTCCACCCGAAAACCTTGAGCGACTGAAAAAACTCTGCAACAGCGAAGATGTCGAAGTCGCGGTGCTCGGCCAATTCACGCCGACAGGATTGTTGCGATTGATGTATCAAGGAATCGAAGTCGGTTGTGTGGCAATGGAGTTCTTGCACCAAGGCAGACCGCCTGTGATTCGCAAGGCAACCTACGAACCACCACAACCCCAATCGTGCCAACTCGGTTCGCTCGCTCGACCCGCCATCGAATCAACGCTTCTCCAGATTCTCGCTCATCCAACCGTGGCCAGCAAACACTGGATTATTCGGCAGTACGATCATGAAGTGCAAGCCGGCAGCGTCATCAAGCCACTGGTTGGGCCAGCGTCATGCGGTCCCAGCGATGCGGCCGTCGTACGGCCAAAGCTCCATAGCAAAAGAGGGATCGTGTTGTCGTGCGGCATGAACCCACGCTTTGGCGATTACGACCCTTACCACATGGCCACTTCCGCCATCGACGAAGCGGTCCGTAATGCGATTGCAGTTGGAGCGGACCCCAAGAGGCTCGCGATTCTCGATAATTTCTGTTGGGGCAATACCGAGCGACCTGAAACCCTCGGCACCCTGGTCCGA
>JAIPFP010000247.1 GCA_021736575.1 Pirellula sp.
AGTTTCTAAAGTTCGCGCAGAAGTCGTCCCGACGGCAATGATGCGACCTCCCTCCGAACGGCTGCTGAGCAATCGTTTAACAACCCCTTCGGTGATTTGTGCAAATTCGCTATGCATCTTGTGGTCCGCCAGCCGACTGACTTGAATCGGGCGGAATGTCCCTAGGCCAACATGCAGGGTAACCGAGACCAACGCGACGCCTGCCGCGCGAATCCGTTGAATGAGCTCCTCGGTGATGTGTAGTCCAGCGGTGGGAGCAGCAACCGAACCGGGGTTGCGTGCATAGACTGTTTGGTACCGTTGCTTATCCATCGCGATCATTTGCCCGTTGCGAATGTACGGCGGCAACGGAACTCTACCGTTTCTCTCAAGCAATTCGAGCCATGGAATCTCTGGATCGGGTTTGAGCAACACATGACCTCGGTCCGAACCGGTAACGACAATCAAGCGTTGCACTTCGCGCCCCTCGGGATCACGTACAACGATCGACTCACCGGGTTGAATGTAGCCGCGGCTTTTGCAAATAAGTTCCGCGATGCCATTCTCTTCTCGAAGAAACAAACCTTCCCATCGACCGCGAGTTTTCTCGCGAAACCCAACCAATCGGGCAGGTATCACCCGCGAATCGTTGACGACCATAGCGTCGCCGGCTCGCAAGATCTCCGGCAAATCTCGAACCGAGGCATGATCGATGCGCCCTGAATCGCGATGAACAATCATCATGCGTGAGTCGGTGCGCCTTGCCGATGGCTCTTGGGCAATTAACTCTCGCGGCAACTTATAGTCGTATGCATCCAGCTCGTTGGCTTCGTCTTTTTTCTCTGGATGATCTGTCACGCGAAATATTAACCGTAAAGCATGTGAGTTTTGGGTGGTACGCGATCGTATTCTAACCCTGATTTTTGCATCCAGCAGGGGGCTTGCGGTAAGATTGCTGCATGAAACGGGATCGCCGTACCATAAGCAAAGTCCGGCATCTGCAAACCAACGGACTCGCTATCACTCCGCCGAATCCAGCAACTTGATCGAGTCGGTTCCACCCGCCGCGAGTAAACCAGCGCTCCGATATACATTTAGCTTATCGCGAGAGTCGGTGATGTCGAGGTTACGCATCGTTAACTGGCCAATCCGATCGGTTGGCGAAAACTCGCCTTGGCCGCTTTCCATCGTCAGTCGCTCCGGTTTGTAAGTCAAATTCGGGCTTCGCGTATCCAACAACGAGTAGTCGTTGCCTCGGCGAAGCTCCAGTACTACTTCGCCCGTAACCGCCTTGGCCACCCAGTGCTGCAAGGTTTCTCGCAGCATCAACGCTTGTGAATCAAACCAACGGCCTTCGTAGAGAAGTCGGCCTAGCCGACGGCCCATATCGCGATACTGTTCCATGGTGCCTTCGTTGTGGATACCCGTGATGAGACGTTCGTATGCAATGAATAGCAGCGCCATACCAGGTGCTTCGTAGATGCCGCGACTCTTGGCTTCAATGATTCGATTCTCGATTTGGTCGGACATTCCCAAGCCATGTCGCCCGCCAATCGCGTTCGCCTCCAGAACCAAATCCACGCGAGAGTCAAATGACTTTCCGTTGAGTGCGACGGGGTAACCCGTCTCGAAAGTGACGGTAACCGTCTCTTCTTGGACCGGGCAATTCGGTTTCCAAAACGGAACACCCATGATGGGTTGAACAATCTTGATGCCGCGGTCGAGCATCTCAAGATCCTTCGCTTCGTGGGTAGCGCCCCAAATATTCGAGTCGGTCGAATAAGCTTTCTCTTTGCTCATATGGTATCCGAGACCTGCCTTTTCCAGCAGTTCGGACATTTCCTTGCGACCACCTAATTCGCGATTGAATTGCTCGTCCAACCATGGCTTGTAGATTTGCAAATTCGGGTTGGCTAAGAGCCCATAGCGATAGAATCGCTCGATATCGTTCCCTTTGTAAGTGCTGCCGTCCCCCCAGATGTTGACGCCATCCTCCCTCATCGCCTGGACAAGCATCGTTCCAGTGACTGCCCGACCGATTGGGGTCGTGTTGAAGTAAGGAACACCGGCGGTAGTGATATGAAATGCACCGCATTGCAAGGCCGCCAAGCCCTCGTGAACTAATTGTTCGCGGCAATCAATGAGTCGGGCTTTTTCCGCGCCGCATGCAATCGCGCGTTTGGGTATGTCGTCGTAGTTGCTTTCGTCGGGTTGGCCCAAGTTCGCGGTATAGCAGTATGGTACCGCTCCCTTTTGCCGCATCCAATAGATTGCCGCGCTGGTATCGAGACCACCCGAGAATGCGATGCCTACATTCTTGCCGATCGGGAGTGACTGCAGGATTTTTGACATAGTTCTTTTCTAGGGAGTGGTGCTTTTCGATTTGACCCAATCTGACTTGAAGGGTGTCAAACTTCATCGACAGTGCAAAGTAACTCTCGGCAAGAGTGACCTACGGTAGGTTGCATCTGCCGGGTGCAATAAGCCGTTGGGCGATAGCCCCGGTTTTCCAACTGCTCGACATTCGTCGAAAACCGGGGCTATCGCCCTTCGGCTAACAGTTGGTTCATTCGAAGACTCATACCGTTCAACTAGTCGACTACTTTCGCGTCGATCCACTTCATCAGGCCTCGAAGTTGTTGTCCAACTTTTTCGATTTGATGCTTGCGTTCGAGACGCCGCGACGCTTTGAACGCAGGTGCACCCGCTTTGTTTTCCAATATCCATTCCCGAGCGAATTGGCCCGTTTGGATTTCTTTGAGGATTTTCTTCATCTCGATTTTGGTTTGTTCCGTGATGATCCGTGGACCTCGCGTGTAGTCACCAAACTCAGCGGTGTTGGAGATGCTGTACCGCATGTAGTTCAGACCACCTTGATACAGCAAGTCCACAATCAGCTTGAGCTCGTGCATGCACTCAAAGTAGGCCATTTCCGGTTGATAGCCAGCTTCGACAAGTGTTTCAAAACCAGCCTTAACCAGTTCGCTAACACCGCCACAAAGGACGACCTGCTCGCCGAACAAATCGGTTTCGGTTTCTTCTGCAATGGATGTTTCAATCACGCCACCACGTGTCCCGCCAATACCTTTGGCGTATGCAAGTCCGAGCTTCTTAGTCGTTTCGCTAGCACCCGCTCCTAAGGCGATCAAGCATGGAACACCGCCACCCTTGGTGTACTCGCTACGCACTAAGTGACCAGGGCCTTTGGGCGCAACCAACAAAGTGTCAACACCCTTGGGTGGCTCGATCTGGCCGAAATGCAAGTTGAAGCCGTGTGAGCACATTAGGACATTGCCCGCAGTTAAGTTTGGCTTGATATGGCTCCGGTATAGATCCCCTTGGACTTCGTCCGGCAACAAAAGGTTAACGATATCGGCCTTCTTCGTGGCTTCATCGATCTCCATGGGTTGGAATCCATGCGTGACAGCCAAGTCATAGTTCTTTCCGCCCGGTCGTTGTCCGATAATCACCTTGCAACCGCTATCCCGCAGGTTTTGAGCTTGTGCGTGCCCTTGCGAACCGTAGCCCAAGATCGCGATCGTCTTGTCCTTGAGGTGGGACAGATCTGCATCATTGTCATAATAAATTGTGGCAGCCATGAAAAATCAACTCTCGATCGAAAGGAGGGGAATGTAGTTTTTGTTTAACAGTCAGCCGAAGGCGTACTCGCTCCTAGGAACGTTCGCCTGCGGCTAAAGGTTAAACGAAATTTTTGCGAAATTGGGATTCGTTGAATGGAATGGACCTAAACGACGAGAAAGGTGGCTTTCTGAATGATTGATCGCACAACCAAGGCATCAATCATGCACCAGTTCTGACGAATCGGAGGGGACATCTAACGCATCAGGATTGCTGCCACGGACCATCGCGATTCGGCCCGTCCTGACAAGCTCTATGATTCCGTAAGGTCGCATGCGTTCTATAAAAGCTTGTATTTTGGTCTCTCGGCCTGAGATTTCGATCATTAGCTCTTCAGGGCCAACATCGACCACTCGCCCGCGGAAAATGTCAACTAATTCGCGAATCTCTGTGCGTATGTTGCCGCTAGCCGACCGAACTTTGATCATCATTAGATCCCGTTCGACGTAATCGCGAGAACTGATATCCTGCACTTCGACGACGGTGATAATCTTTTCCAACTGCTTACGAACTTGCTCAAGAACACGATCGTCACCCACCACGACAAAGGTCATGCGCGACAAGTTCTTGTTTTCTGTTTCACCGACCGCTAGCGAGTCGATGTTGTAACCACGCGACGCGAGCATCCCAGAAATGTGGGCAAGCACGCCTGGTACGTTCTGAACAACAGCGGAAAGTAAGTGCCGCATGGAAAAAATTAGGGGTTGTGAAGGCAAAAAAGTAAAGGTCACGTGTGTTTTAAGCATTGCAACCTTCGTGGAGGTCAAGAATGATAATTCCACAAGCACGTTTCCTCAAGGGTTCCCTCGATTGATCCACACGCATCTCCCGAAGTCCGATTACCAATTGCTCGATTTTGGAGGCGGCAGAAAGCTTGAACGACTGGGCGATGTCTTGGTCGATCGCCCTTGCCCAATACCAAACTCAACCAGAGAAAATCCAGCCCTTTGGCGTGAAACCCAACTTTCCTACGATCTTTCCGAAAAGGATCGCTGGCATAACCACAAGTCATGGAAGGATCGGACAGAACAGTCGGCCAGCCCCTGGATTTGTCTTTGCGGTGAAATTCAGCTTCAAATCAAACCGACGCCGGCGGGTCAACTAGGCATCTTTCCAGAGCATTGGGCGCATTGGGAATGGCTACGTAAGCTGCTTTTTCCTCACAATGAAACAACTCCAACTCGTCCGCGTGTCTTAAGCCTATTCGCTTACACCGGTGCGACGACGCTTGCATTGGCTCGGTTGGGTTGCGAAGTCACGCATGTGGACGCCGCCAAGCCCACGGTCCAGTGGGCACGCGAAAATTGCAAACAATCCGGGCTATCCGAAGCACCGATTCGATGGATCGTGGACGATGCGGTCGCATTCGTAAAGCGAGAATTGCGGAGAAACAAACAATACGAAGCGATCTTGCTCGACCCGCCCACGTATGGACATGGAATCCAAGGTGACAGGTGGGAAATTCATCGCGATTTGATCCCATTGATGGACGATTGCTGGCAATTGCTTTCCGACCAACGACGGTTGGTGCTGCTATGTGGCCACTCATCGCACGTCCGTATTCGCGATATCAATACTCATTTGGCCCAGCGGCACGGTCGGGAAAGCGTGATCGATTCCGAGGTTGCTCAAGCGTACCTTTGCGATTTGTCGGGACGCAAGCTCGATTGCGGCTTTGCGGCCAAATACTCACTGGGGTAACGGGCTGTTGATTTAATGGTACGACGGACTTCCTAGTCCGTCGAATTCCCCATTGACGGACTTGGAAGTCCGTCTTACCGCCCTTACCCAATAACGACTTCATTAAAGCTACGAGCCGGTAAGTGAGGGGTAAGGAAGCAGTTCTCTCGTGCCGAGAGTGTTTTACACTATCGATCCCGGTTCAAAATACTCCAAAGCGTTGCCGATTTGGGGTATTCGCGATCATGGGATACACTGTTGGCAGGCGTCGTTTTGGTAACTGGTTTATCGCAACTCAGGATTCTGTATCCAAGGATTGGGCAAGTGGCTCGCAACGAACAACTCATCCGACAGCACAAGATACTTCAAATTCTTGAACGCCGCCGCTACGGCGCTTCGCTGGAGGTTCTCCGGGATTCCGTTGTTGAGGAGCTCGGGCTAGGCACTTTGCATGTGCGCAGCATCCGCCGCGACATCGAAGCCCTTCAGGCCGCTGGCATGGCGATCGTAACCGAGGAAACGCAAAGCGGTAAAGTTTGGAAACTGAGTCGAGTGGAAAAGGGACTTCACAAAATCGCCATCACCGCCAGTGAATTGATCGCGTTATCGATGGGACGCGACTTTCTCCTGCCGTTGGTCGGCACCCAATTTTGGCAAGGCATTGAAGGGTTCTGGAACAAAGTACGCGAACAACTACCAGCCGGCGTTTGGGACCATTACCAACGCTACCGTCGAACGCTGCGAGTTCTCGGCCTGCCAGCCAAAACATACGAAAAGCAACAAGGCATCCTGAAGACCGTCAATCGATCTATCCAAGAGCACCGTAAAATGGAAATTGAATACGAGTCGCTAGGGAAACCCATTTCGACCCGTTTACTGGAACCCTACGGTCTGGCAATTTATCAGTCCAGCATCTACGTGGTCGCGATCGAATCCGGCAAAAACGAAGAGGACGACCCCCAAGATCGATTGCGTCACTGGAAACTGGACCGATTCACGAAAGCAACCGCGCTGGACGCATGGTTTAAAGCGCACGACGAAGTTGATCTCGAAGAGCATCTTGGCAAAACCGTCGGGATTTTCAGCGGCGAACATCCCGTTACGTACACAATCTTGCTTTCGGCGAACGCTGCCAAATGGATACAAGAAGAACCTTGGCATTCGGACCAGCAGTTAGAGTTTCAAAGCGATGGGTCGTGCATCTTGAAGGTGCCTGCCTATCACCCAATGGAAATCGTGCCCAATGTGTTGAAACTAGGCAACGAAGCTCAATTGCTCGAACCCGCCGAAGGGCGCAAGGAAATTAAGAAGATCATTCATCAGATGGTGAAGGATTATGCGTAGAGAGTTGTGGAGAGAGCATAGAGCGATTGTCGTGATCGGCGATCCTTTGGCATCTCCCTATACTGCAAAGTAAAAGCTCAAGTCGGTGGAGCGGCTTGCAGATGTCCTCAGGCCTTGCGAGTTAACCAATCTCGTCAAGAAGTAGATTGATGGCTGACGAAATAAAAGCATAGTCGATCATCGAAATTGACGGCAATATTCGTAGACAGCCATGGTCGTAGCCGTTGCCACGTTGTAACTCAAGGGCCTGCCATAGACGGGCATCTCGACCACGTGATCGAGTCGATCGAGTTCTTCTTGGCTCAATCCATCGCGTTCCGCACCGATGATCAACGCTGTCTTGATCTCGAATGCGAAGTCATAGAGGCAAACCGAGTGGGTCGTTTGCTCTAGCCCAACACGCGAATAACCATCCTCCTTGAGTTGTTCCAAAACCGGTGCAAGCGAACGGCGTTGAACAACCTCGACAAAGTCGATCGCATCGCGCGCAATTTCGCGATCGACTTTGCCTGGCCCACATTGAATAATCTTGGTCATGCCTGCGCATCCTACCAAGCGAACAATACGGCTGAGATTGACGCTGCTCCGCATAGGTGCCAAAACCACCAATAACTCCCTCGCACTCTGTGGAACAGAGGGTGGTTTGTGTCGAACGTGTTCGAATCGGTTCATGATAACATCGCATCAATTCTCTGAAGGATCGGTGTAAGCAAATCGTAGTCGCTGTTCGGTCGCGACATTGCTTTGGGCGGAATGGTGTCATGGGCAATCACCCCTCGCTTTGCCAAAACCATGCTGCAGTTGTGTTTGTACGCAGGGACTGGATCGCGAAAGGCAACGAAACCCAGATACTGTAGCCAATCATTGAGTTCATAGAAACGAATGTCACCTGCCGCCCAATACGAATCGCGTCGTGCGAACGCTTCCGGATAAAACGCCGATAGCCCCAGCAAGTAGTCGCTGCCCCATTGCACCATATCGATGGCCAAATCGTTGCCGGTATAAACTTTGAAATCGGGCCGCTCCTCGTCTCGAATGGCCAAGCGTTGCCATTCTTGCTCTCGCGATAACGACGAATGCTTAATTCCGATTAAGGTCGGAATCGACAGAAGCTCGCGAAAGGTATCTAGGTCGTAGATCTCACCAAAGGGTACAAACATTTTACCCAATTCAAATCCGATCACTTGGTCACAGTTGCGAGCTACGGTCCGGTACGCAGCTACCAATTTTTCTCTCGGCAATTGGGTCAATTTGGTCGATTGGAACAAAATGGGAACGCCACCGGCATCCTGAATGAGAACACACTGGTCGCTATAGTTTCGGACGACATCGCCGTCGAGGTCCTCCACAAATGCACCCGCAACGAAACGCCTACCAGCAGCGGCCTGCTCGACGACCGTTAGCACTTCTTGGCGTTGAGTTGGGCTCAACAGATTGGCATATCCGGTGTCCATGTTGACAGCCGGCGTCAGGCCGCATCTCCAAGTCCGTTCGAGCCCGCGCTGGTACGAATCAAAATCAATTTTCCAATCTGGCGTCCAAGGTAAAAGGACGGCTGAGATTCCTTGAATGGAACGCCGATATTGAATGGGAGGAATGCTGTGCATCGTCAACACTTCGTTAAAACTTCGTGAGATTCTGGGAAAAGCTTAATCTACATGGAAAAACCAAATTCTGCGAGTTGGGATTTTGGCCAGGATTCCATTGAGCACCGCTACGTGCAAGCAGCATGCCTGCCATGTATCCGCCGTCATTGTCTACTGATACACTTGCATTTCATGACGCGCGCCAAGTACCGTTGCGAAAATGTTGAGACCCGAAAACAACAACGTGAAAGGACACCACGTGAGCGAGAGCGAACCCACCAGCATCTTTGAGTTGCAATCCGAGGAAACGAACCAAGATCACCTACCCGCACTGCTAAAGGATCGTTCCTTCTGGGGTATTGCCCTCACGCAGTTCCTCGGTGCCTTCAACGACAACGTTTTCAAACAGATCGTTTTGTTGCTTGCCTTACCCGTGGCGGCTGGGGCGGGAGCCATGCAGAGCAGTGAAGATATGCAGGGCTGGGCGACGTTTGTCTTTTCTCTCCCGTTCGTGCTGTTTAGCGGCTTTGCAGGCTACTTGTCCGATCGATTTAGCAAGACTCCGATCATCGTCTATTGCAAGGTCGCCGAGATCGTCATCATGTTGCTCGGCATGATCGCATTTTACTATTACGGATCTTGGGGATGGCTCGGTACGTGGACCGTTTTATTCTTGATGGCGACGCAAAGCGCTTTTTTTGGCCCTGGTAAGTATGGCATGTTGCCAGAGCTTTTTAGAGCTTCGGACTTGCCCAAAGCCAATGGTCTGATTTTGATGTCTACCTTTCTGGCGATTATTTTTGGTGTGACGTTTGCCGGCAAGTTGATGACCTGGTTGGTAGGCAAGGATATGGCAGCCACCGATCGATTATGGATTGGTTCGCTTATCTGCATCGTGATTGCAGTCGTGGGGACGCTCACCTCGCTCATGATCCGCAAGACACCTATTGCTCAGCCGAATGCCAAACTTTCCGCCGATGCCTTTGGACTAAATAATGACATCATCTTTTTGTTGAGAAAGGACAAGCCACTATTGATGGCATTGTTGGTTTCCTGCGTTTTTTGGATGGTAGCATCCATTGCCATGCCAGCGGTGAACCGTGTCGGTGTCAACATGTTGGCTTTGGATATGGAATCGACCAGCATTTTGGTAGGCATGATCGCAGTCGGAATCATGGTAGGCGCACCGCTTGGCGGATTCCTCTGCCGAGTCTTGCGCAGCCACCGTGCGGTCACCCTCGGACTATGGGGCATCGTGATTTGCTTGGTACTGCTAG
>JAIPFP010000248.1 GCA_021736575.1 Pirellula sp.
GCCTTACATGAATCGCAACTACGACCTGACGATTCAGCAACTCAAGCTCGATATTGCGGACTGGGACGCGGCGACGGATGCACAGATGTTGCAAGGCATTTTGACTCGGCTAAGCAAGATATCGGCCTCGAACAATGTCGAAGCATTGAAAAAACCACTCGCGAACCTAGACGATGCCGCATCGCTTCTGAAATCAACGCGTCTCGGACAGGTCGCGTTTGTAGACGAGTGCTTAAAGAAGTCACCGGACGAACTCGCTGCGAGCGGCGACGGGCTTCTCTCGTGGATGATTCGGCTTTATCCGACGTACAAACAACTTCGAGACTTAGACAAGGAGCGAGACGGTCGACTTGGTCAACTCTACGGTTCGTTGATGGAAGCCAAGCAAGCGTTTCAGCCCGCAGTATTTGTACCGGACGCGAATGCAACCCTTCGTATTACTTATGGACGGGTGCGAGGCTATTCGCCAGCGGATGCCATCCAAAAGACACCCATCTCGACGCTTCGAGGTGTGATCGAAAAGACCACGGGCGTTGAGCCCTACATTACACCTAAAGAAGTGATCGATCGCTATCGAGCCAAAGACTTTGGGCCATTTGTGCACCCGAAACTTGGGCAGGTTCCGGTTGCGATCCTTTACAATACCGACACCACCGGTGGAAACTCGGGGAGTCCGGTGTTGAACGCAAAAGGCGAACTCGTGGGAGTCAATTTCGACCGCACTTTTGAAGCGACCATCAACGACTTCGCGTGGAATGAAAGCTACAGTCGCTCGATCGGAGTCGACATTCGCTACGTGCTTTGGGTGACAGGTTGGGTCTACAACGCCAAGCATTTGTTAGAAGAAATGGGGATTCGTTAAGAATCGCGTACAGGTGGCACGTGTTCCGATCTCGCAATAAGCACATCCGCAACTGTTTTTCAACCCAATTAGCCGTTGGGCGATAGCCCCGGTTTTCCAATTGCTCGACATTCGTCGAGAACCGGGGCTATCGCCCTTCGGCTATCAGTTTGTTTCACTCGAAGACTCATACCGATGTGCTTAGAACCGAAAAGGTTAACCGTTTTCGTCGGGTTGATCCACTGAGTTCTTCGCAGTGGGGCTTGGTTCGTTTTGCAGTGGCATCCTGCCAGCTTCCTTCAATGCACGTTGAAGGACCATTTCGATTTGGCTGTTCATGCTTCGAAACTCGTCATCCGCCCAGCGACGAACGGCTTCCAGCGTCGCTGGACTAAGTCGCAATAAAAAGGAGTCTCGCTTTGCCATTTCAACCATTCCCCATAGCGAATCAAATTAGGAATAGAGCGAACCCACATTGAGAACCGGATGGGGATTGCGGTCGCTGCACAACACGACCATCAAGTTGGAAACCATCGCAGCCCGACGCTCATCGTCCAATTCAACAATCTTGTCGCGACTCAACTGATTCAAGGCTAACTGGACCATCCCAACGGCTCCCTCGACAATCTTCGCTCGGGCCGCAACGACGGCATGCGCCTGTTGACGCTGCAACATGGCCGATGCAATTTCAGGCGCGTAGGCGAGATGGCTGATTCGAGCTTCGATGACATGCATACCTGCATTATCCAAGCGTTCTTGGATATCGTGGCGAAGTTGGTCGCTCACTTCCTGAGTCGAGCCACGCAACGACATTTGATGGTCTTCGCTGTCGTATGGATGACGCGTTGCTAGGTTTCTTAGCGCTGCTTCACTCTGCACGGCAACGTAGTCTTCATAGTCATCCACCTGGAACAATGCTTCTGCCGTATTGACCACTTTCCAGACCACCACCGCTGAAATTTCAATTGGATTGCCATCGCGATCATTTACCTTGGACGGTCGGCCGTGGGTGCGGGATTTGGCTTGAATGACTTGCCCCGCCTCGTTCTTCTTTTCGCTAACGTTGGTTGCGCCGGTTTCAAAATTGCGAATCCTGAGCGAGATCTTTTTCTTCGAGAAGAACGGATTCACCCAGTAGAAGCCCGATTTGGTAACGGTACCGCGATAGTCACCAAACAAAAGAAGCACCCGCGCGTCGTTCGGTTGAATCGCCATCAGACCGAACAAACCAATGAAAATCGCCACCGCTATCACCGCAAGGCAAACCCCTACCACGACCCCCAGTGCGTTCGAGAAAAACCCATTCGCCCCCAGTCCTATAACAACCGGAATGGTTGCTAGGCCGCACAGCAGCACAAACAGCATCCCCCAACCAGAACTCGGCACCAGTGTCTTCTCATTGCATACTTCGGCCATTTCGAATTCCCCTTTTTCAAAAGCAAACCGTCGAAAACGATATCTAAGTGATATCACTATGATATGTAAATTGTCGGGGTTGGCAAGGTGAAATTCGCGGAAAAAATCTATGGTTGTCGGAGGATGGTTTTCGCTCGCATTAGTGCGCGAGTCTCAGAACGCGAGTGTCATCTTTACCCACATTTCGTAGCACGCCAGACTCGAAATCCCAAGGGATTTGGGTGATCCCAGCGCGTTTTATGCCCCTCGCCCCGCTTCGGAGAGAGGGGGTGGGGGGGTGAGGGGGTGAGGGGTAGAGCCCTGAAGTGGTGCCCTCCGGCACGATCAAGAAACCAATCAAAACACAGTGCAAAACCCCTCACCCCCGGCCCCTCTCCCCGAGTACAGGGCGAGGGGAGCAAGATCAAAAGATGTGACGCGAGTCCCAGAGCGCGAGTTACTGTCCGTTGCTGCCGCCGTTGAGAACGTACGCCAATAGGTCGAGCACTTCGTCCTTGCTCATCATGTCGATCAAGTTGAGCGGCATCGGCGAAACTTTCGACGGTGCGATACTTACCACCTTTTTGCGATCGAGCGTTACTTTTTCGTTGGGGTTCGTCGGGTCCGTATTGATAGAAATCGTGTCTCCATTGAGATTGACGACCACTCCGCGATACCGCTCGTCGTCCTCGGTGATCACATCGATGGGAACGAATTGCTCATTGATCTCTTTGCTCGGAACCATGATCTGCTCCACCAAATCACGAACCGAATAACGGCGACCCGCGCTCGTTAAATCTGGACCGTTCATGCCTCCTTGATTGTCAAAGCGGTGGCAAGTGAAGCAAGCAGCCGCTCCAAACATCTTTCGTCCGTTCTCAAGATCACGTGCTTTGATCCCATCGGCCAGCGACCCGTTTTTCTCCAGTTCCTGGCCGGCCAGTTTTGAGATTTGATCGAATGTATATCCGTTCTCTTTGCGTCCTGCGAACAACGCACCTACGTTTTCGATGGTCGTTTTTTGAACGGGTTTTCTTTCCAGGACTTCTTTGAGCGATTCTTTCTCGCTGTCGGTCAGTGTGAGCAATGCATCGTTGCGAATGAATTCGATAAATTTTTCAAAACTCGCTCCGCCTCGATAGTTGGACGCCTTCAAAAGCCATTCCAAGTAGGCCGTGCGAGTCTGTTTCGTCCAGCCCGTTTTCAACATCCTGAGCGATCGCGCGTACTCGATTTGAGCTTCTTGGCTCGGTGCACTTTCAATCAATGCTATACCCTTTTCTGCAACGGTTGGCGATTCTAAAAACACCAACGTTTCGCAGAGCAACCAATTGAGCTGAAATGACTTCGCTGGGAACCCACTATCCAGTTTCGCAACCCAACGCTTTGCAACCGTCGGTTCGGGAAGTCCAAATCGATTGAAAGCGATTTCGACGGTTCGGACGAAGTTGCGTTGAAGTTCGGGGGACAAGCCAAGCCACTCAATGCTCTCAAGTGCGCCGAGGATTTTCGCACCGTTGGATGGGTCCGTGGCGGGTGTCTTGTCGGTTCGGAGCATAGGACACACTCCGCCAAGACGCGTTGCTGCGAGCAATGCTTCGATTTGCGTTGCTGCATCTTTTTCACCCAACGCACGAGGCAACCAGCTTGCAAGCGGTTGATGCTCGAGGACTGTGCGCGCTGCCCAGCGGATGAATCGGTCCTCATGCTTTAGGTAGGGCCAAGCGACATCGACGGCGTTTGGATCTTGTTTGCCATGGAACGCCTCGAGCTTATGCCTCAAGGCGCGCTCTGTGGATCCGATGGCCGATTCCGGTTGGACTTTCGCAGTGGGTTCCGAACCTGTGTAGGTGACGCGGTACAAACCTGACTGAACACGTCGACCACCGATCGTGAAATACATAGCGCCATCCGCCGGATTGATGATGGCATCGGTTAGCGGCAGCGGCAATCCCGAGATGAAATCCTCTTTGGTCGCAGTGTAACTTGAGCCGTTCGGCTCGAGATGGACCGCATAGAGCTTGCCCCAACTCCAGTCGAGAATAAATAGTGCCTTCTGGTACTTGGCCGGAAACTTGGCTCCATATCCGAATGTCGTTCCGGTGGGTGAGCCGGGACCAATATTGATCGTCGCAGGCAAGTTGTCGGCATAGAACTCGGGTCGTTTGCCGGCTCCGTTTCGCCAGCCGTATTCCGATCCACTAACAACGTGATTAACGCGGGTCGGGCGATACCAGGAGGTGTTAAAGTCGTATTCCATGTCGGCATCGTAAGTGAACAATTCGCCTGCATCGTTGAGCGAAGCGTCGAAAATGTTTCGATAGCCACTCGAAAAGACCTCAAAGTTCTTTCCATCAGGTGTGACTCGGTAGATGATCCCGCCGGGTCCTACAACATCTCGCATGAAGCCACGGCCGTCCGGCATTCGGGGTAACAAGTGGTCTTCGCCCCAAATGGCAGGCACGGGCGAGGTAGGACTGGATTGGGTAAGTTTGGCGCCATTGCCACACACCAAGAAAAGTCCCTTGCCATCAGGCGTGGGAACAACGGCATGCACACCGTGGTCGCCGTTGGCAATGATTTCGCGAAGCATTTCTACCTTGTCCAATTCATCATCGCCATCGCTGTCTGAGATGCGATAGAGACCCGATGGGATCTTTTTCTCGTAGTCGTTGACTCCAATGTACAAGGCACCAAAAGCCCACGCCATTCCGTTGACCGCACGAATATCGACTGGCATTCTTTGAACGGTGGTCGGATCCAATGGTTTGCCAAGCGCCGGTGCTGCGAATCGGAACAACCCACCGTATTGATCGCTTGCAATGATGCGGCCCTTGTTGTCCAAGCAAAGATTCACCCATGAGCCTTGTTCTCCGCCGGGCACCGAATAGAGGAGCTCAACTTGAAAGTCTTTGGCAACTTTGACCCGATCGATGGGTGTCGCTTTGTTTTCATTAACGACGGGCCCGACCTCGGTGGATTTCCCTGATCTGGGCTTGGAATTGTCTTTTGCCTTCTTCTCTTGGTTTTCTTTCTTGGCTGCGTTGACTGTCGGCTCTTTAGCCTCAGGCGGTGCATTCGGGGTCGGAGCAACAGCCGTCGTGTTTTTGGGTGCGTTCTTCTTGGCTTGAGGGCCCGCCTTCTTGATTGCATCTTTCGGAATCGGGTGTTGTTCCAGGGTTATCAAATCTCCGTCGGGCAACTCCTTCAAGAAAATGTCCTTGATCTCGACTTTCATGGCTGGACCGCGGTGCACTTGAAACGCAACCAGGCCCACCAGTTCGCGTTCCGATTCTTGATGGTCAACGATGTCGACGGTCGTTTTGCCGTTAACTTGGTGAATCAAATGATTCCCCCGGGCGATGATCTTGTATTCGTTCCAATCGGCAACGTTCACTTCGACGGGAGCATCTTTTTTGGCAACCCACTTGTCCCCCGAGGCATCGACGATGATCTGTTCGCCATTCGCGGCAACGATTCCGCGGCCGCGTTCGTCGTAGAGCATCGCATTATTGGCGGCGACGGGATGAATGTCGCACTGATAACCGCCCACGGACCATTTGCCGACGTCAGGAAGTTCTTTGCTGCGGTATTGTACCCCCGAGTTGTTGCCCGATTGACGCACCATCATTCGCAGCTCGAAGTTCTTGACGACGCCGCCTCGCCAGATCAAAAACTGATTGTAGGGTAACGGCTCATCTGCTTTGGTTACGCCCGTGATCACGCTGTCTCGAACACTCCATAATTCCGGATTGCCATCCCAACCGCTTAAGTCCTTTCCATTGAAGAGCGATTTTTCTTGCCCAACTAATGCGTGAGAGAAAAGAAGCAAGCAACCAAGGGCGAGCAGACGGGAGAGTTTGACGTGGAGCATGATGGTGGTGTGGTTAGAGACGAAGCGAGGCAGGAAGGGCGGAATCGACAGACTCACACTATGGCTTATTCAGAGAAAATTGCAACTTGGGGAAGCCGTAGGACAGGCTGCCAGCCTGTTTTTTCATTGACAGGCTGGCAGCCTGCTCTACGAAAATCAGCAAGCTCAGGGAAGATCATTCGGCGGAAGTTCCAGACAATCCAAGCCTGCAATCGACAGGAAATTCGCAAGGATTTCGTAGCCGACGGTTGTCAAAATCGATTCCGGATGGAACTGTACCCCAAACACAGGAAAACGTTCATGCTCGATGGCCATGATCGATCCGTCCTCGGACCATGCTGTCGCCCTAAGGCATGCGGGCAAACTGCTCGGTTCAATGACCAGCGAATGGTATCGCCCTACGACAAACCGAACAGGAATGCCGGAGAACAGTCGACTGTCGACGTGTACAATCTCACTGCTCTTGCCGTGCATTGGGGCAGTTGCTCGGACAATTTTTGCACCAAAGGCTTGGCCGATGGCCTGATGTCCTAAACATACGCCTAGAATCGGGACGCGATCCGACAAGCGACGCACCACTTCCATTGAGCAACCCGCTTCGTCGGGTGATTTCGGACCAGGCGAAATGACGATGGCATCCAGTCCTAACCGGCCAATCGCTTCGACAGTAATCGCATCGCTTCGAACGACGAGCGTGGAGTGCCCAAGTCGCTGTAGATAGCGATCGAGGTTGTAAACGAAGCTATCATAGTTATCGAGCAACAATATCATGTTGGAGACGGTGCTTTGCCGGCTTCGAGTGCTTTGTTGCCGGCTTCAAGGACTTCGACAATACGATCGACGTCGTACACGCATCCGCCCCACGTGCCACCGCTTACTTTTTGAAGAGCGGCCCAAAGTCGCGTGTCGTCTGGCAGTCGTTCATCGGGTCCAAGACCTGGGTGCAGTTTCCTTGCCGCAAGTACCGCGACTCCTTCCTCGGGAGCAAACTCTCGCCCATCGAAACCAATGAAATTCACGGAAGCTTCTAACGTCGATCGATCGATTGAGATATGGATCAAGTCCTCATTCTGAATCTTGCCGATCGGTCCACCTGCGAGAGCCTCTGGTCCGACGTGTCCGATACATGCGCCCGTGCTAACTCCCGAGAACCTGGCATCGGTGATGACAGCAACATGTTTGCCATATTCAAGGTGTTTCAGTGCGCTAGTCAATTGGTAGGTCTCTTCCATACCGGTCCCCATCGGACCACGACCAATCAATACGACGATATCGCCAGCCTTGAGCGGACTCGGGTGCTGCCCCTTGGCTGCTGCTACGGCTTCCTTTTCGGTCGTGAATACGCGGGCCGGTCCAGTCTTGCGATAGACGCCATCGTCATCGATGACCGACGGATCAATTGCGGTCGATTTGATGACCGAACCATCCGGGCAGATGTTTCCTTGCGGGAAACAAACGGTGCTGGTCAATCCCATGGCTCGGGCTTTTGTCGGTGGAATGATGACATCATCCGCATGCACGCCGTCTCGTTCGTACAACATTTCTCTCAACGCAACGCGGCGATCCGACTTTTCCCATGCATCGAGGATTTCATGCCAAGTGGAGCCTGAAATGGTTTTTGAATCACAGCGAGCGATTCCAAGCTCACGAAGATGCCACATAATCTCCGGCACGCCACCGGCCAAGAACAAGCGGACGGTCGGATGGTATTTAGGTCCATTGGGGAGGACATCGACAAAGCGTGTCACTTTGCGATTGATGTCTTTCCAAAGCTCGAGCGGTGGTCGAGGAACTCCCGCTGCGAATGCCACGGCGGGCACATGCAATAATAGATTGGTGGATCCGCCACAGGCCGCATGCACTGCGATCGCATTGTAAAACGAATCCTCGGTTAAGACGTCTTTTAAGGTGCTTTTGCGTTGATACTGGTCCCAAAGAGCCGCCGCCGATTGCCTCGCCATTTCAAGCCAAATAGGCTGACCGCTAGGTGCAAGCGCTGCGTGCGGCACAGTCATTCCCAATGCTTCCGCAATCACTTGACTCGTTGCTGCTGTCCCCAAAAACTGACACCCTCCGCCAGGTGAACCGCAGGCGCGGCAACCGGCTTCGGCTGCTTCTTCGAGAGAAATCAAGCCGTTGGTATAGCGTGCACCGATCGTTTGAACTTTTCCCAAGTCTTCTGCTTCGCGGGCAGGCAACGTAACTCCCCCCGGAACGACTACGCTCGGTAGATTTGAAATGCCAGCCAGTGCAAGCATCATAGCGGGAAGCCCTTTGTCGCAGGTTGCTATTCCGAGAACACCGCGCCGTGTGGGCAAAGAACGAATGAGACGTCGAAATACGATGGCGGCATCGTTGCGATAGGGGAGCGAATCGAACATGCCAACGGTGCCTTGTGTTCTGCCATCGCAGGGGTCGCTCACGAAGCCAGCGAACGGAACTCCACCCTGATTGCTCAGCCAATCCGCCGCAGCCCGCATCATGAGTCCGACTTCCCAGTGCCCCGTGTGATAACCCAGTGCGATCGGTTGGCCATCTTCGCCACGAATGCCACCCTGTGTGCTGAGCAACAGGAACTGGGGCCCCATCATTTTTTGGATGTCCCAGCCCATTCCTGCATTCTGCGTCCAACCAAACAAATCCCCGCTTGACCATGTTCGCAGCATTTCGTCGGTCAACGGCAATTGCCCACGCGGACCTTCGCCTTGTGTTTCAAGTCCAAGCGATCGTTTTGAAGGTCCAAACCAGTTATCTAACGAGAATGCACTTGCCATGGGATGAGCGAAATCTGTTGGAGACATCATCAAAACAAAAAAACAAAGGCAGCCTGAAAAGACTGCCTTTGCTCTTGTACTTACGTTGATTGTAGTTGTAGATCGGGTGATCCGTATAGACCTTTCCGCCTAGCGGTTCAGGGCGACTCCGAAGGTAAAGGCTGGCATGATCAAGTTCTGATTGTTCATGTTCTGATCGCCCCCTTCTGTGGAAGTGGAGCCTCTCCAGATACCTCGACCGAAGTATAGCATGGCGAATCCACCGCGAAGATCAAGATACTTGGTTGCCTTGAAAGCACCCTCGACCCTCAGATCAAAGCCGATCGTCGATCCTTCATCCCGTCTGCCGCTGAATGTTGTTCCGACTCGGTCGCCGTCGGTCAGGGAAGGAACACCAATCTCAGCCGGGTTTGCGTAGGTCGAAGTCGTGACTCTTCGAGAGGTTTCCTGATTTTGATAAACGTGACCTCCGAAAAATTTCATGTCGTTCGACAATGTCCATCGGTTGATGAATTTCGTGTACCGGTATCCGACTTGCCCGAGAACCATGTAATTATTCGTTTGGACGTGATCTCGAATGATGGTCTCAAAAGTTCCGGTAATGGC
>JAIPFP010000249.1 GCA_021736575.1 Pirellula sp.
ATGCGACTGGCCGTTGTCGCCAAAGAACACCACGATGGTATTATCGGCTAGGCCCTCTTTGCCCAACGCGGCGAGCACGAGGCCGATTTTGCGATCGAGTTCGGTGGCTTCATCGAGATACTGTCCCCAATCCTGTCGCGTCACCGGATGGTCTGGGTAGTAGGGAGGGATCTCCACTTTCGATGGATCGGCTCTCTTTGGCGCGGTGTATGCCCGATGCGTCTCATTGAAATTGATCTGCGCATAGAAGGGTTGGTGCGAGGGGAGTTCGCTCCATTGATCGGAATCGAATAGCGGCCCATCGACTGTGAAATTCCAATCGGTTTTACCTGTCCCCTTAAAGCCGCACGACTCGGGAAGCTGCTTAAGATTCGCAGTGAAGTATCCTTGACCTCGCAGCCACTCGCAAAGCGTTTTGACCCCATCGGGTAGCGGTCGCTTGTTGGCGGTCCGGTGATTGTGTGCGCCGATGGTCGTAGCGTACATGCCTGTCATGAACGAAGAGCGACTGACTGAGCAGACCATACCATTATAAAAGTGCGTGTAACGCACTCCATCGGCTGCAAGTTGGTCGAGATTGGGTGTCCATACTTCTTTGGTTCCGTAGCAGCCCAAGTGCTGGCCCAAGTCCTCCCCGATCAACCACAGGATGTTGGGTTTGTTTGGAATAATGTTTTGTTCCGCACGAACCTTGGTCGTAAGTCCAATGGCAGTTACACCGATCGCAGCCATCAAGCAAACAAACCGGATGCTTCTTTCGTCAATTCTTAGCATGGTCCTATTTCCGTTGCTTTGTAAGTTCTTAGTTCTTAGTTCTTAGTTCCCTGGCTCAGGCTCGCTTCGCGTGGAGATTCGCATGGAGAACCGAGAAAGAACAAGGGTTGGAATGGCAGGTGGAGCCGCGGAGCCTGAGTTATGCGACAGAAAACATTTTCGTAGAATTGTCCAATTTTTGAAGGTCCCATTTGGGTACGGGGCGGAACATTCGCACTGATTGCACGCGACTCTTCGAATGCTAAACGAAAAGACAGACATCAAAACAGCTGGAAATCAAAACAGCAAGGCAGCAAAATCGACGTTGGCAACTTGCTCTTGGCGGTCTGGTCGAACAAAGATTCGAACTCGCTTGACCATGTCGTCAAATTGCCGCGTCGCCAAGACGTTAACGACCGGCGATAGTTCACCCAGCGATCGAAATTCTCCGTTGGGTTGCCGAACGTCGAGTTGGAACTGTATTTCAAGTTTGACCGGCGGAGCATCGATCAGGATATCGTGCTTGTCCAATGCGATGCCGGTTTCGCGACTGACTGCGGCTGTCAGCCGTTCCGAAAGCTCGACGAGTTCGCCGAATGGTTTCCTTGCGAGAGCGCGATGCTGTTCTGGATGACTATGGCAGTCAAACTGAGAGACTCGTTTATAAAGTCTACGATGTTGCCCAAACAAACCGTCGACGCACGCCTCCCAAGGTTTTGTTTGGCTGCACCTTTGCAAGGAATCGATCATTTCCGATTCGTTCATGTCGATCCACGGAGGAATCTCCTGGCGACTGATTTCAAAGATGGTTCGTTGCAGCATGGCGGTAGCGCTTCGGACCGTATGGTGCCAATAGACTTCGCTAAACATGACGTACCTGGCAAAGACCATCATCTCAGCCGCAGTACGGCCCTTGTCGGTAATCGCTAGTTTGTTGTTAACGGGATCGACGCACAACGAACTAATAAGTCGATTGCGATCAAAGTTCCTCCCATAGGGTACTCCGGCATGCAAGGAATCGCGTTCCAAATAATCGATCTTGTCGATATCGATCGGCCCGCTCAGCATCGACTGCAACATTGCAATCGCTTTGCTGCTCTGATGGTTCGTGTCATCGAAAACAACAGAAGAGTTGGACAAAAAAGAAGCAACATCGGAGGGCTCAAGCTGCCAGTCTTGCTCGATCGATTCGGCCAATTCTCCGCTGGTAATCAATCGTTCGGCCAAGGCTTCGTGGCGAGGTATTCCGGGCAGTCGCATATCTTCGATCGCGTGGCAGAAGGGCCAGTGCCCAACGTCATGCAACAGAGCTGCAACAAGAAAAAGCTTAGCTTGGTCTTCATTGACGACTTGCCGAAATGTCTCGTCGCTTGACAATCGATTCAAAAAATCGACGGCGTTTCGATAGACACCTAGCGAATGCTCGAAGCGAGTGTGCGTCGCACCAGGATAGACAAACGCGACCATCCCCAGTTGGCTGATCCGAGACAATCTTCGAAACGCGGACGTATCGATGATGCGTTGAACGCGCTGGGTGATCGGAACGTTGACGTCCGGTGAAATTCGAATGACGGACGAGCACGACTCGAGTTCGGGCAGATTCCAACTTGGTTCGCCTCGGCTACTTCTCATCTGGCTGAATTTCCTCGTCCTCGTCCTCGTCAACCGAAGTGATCGCCCATTCCGGATACGGCTCGTCCCCACGCATTGCATTCCAAAGGATTCGATTCAGCAGGTCTTCCGGCGCTTTGTCGATTTCGGAGAAGTTGATCGATGCGGAACTTTCTGCAAATTTGCGCCTGGTTGCATCGGAGATCTTCGCAGGTGGAGCGTTGAGCTCATCCAAGGCAATGTTGCTTGGGAGCGATTCGAAGGGGGAGTTGTTGGGAGTATCGCCAAAGCAGTCGAACATAGGGGTCGCGGCAGCATCGAATTGATTCATGGGGGGCAAGCCAAGGATCTGCTCCATGGTGCGAATAATGCTGACTGTGTTGTAGCGAGTGCTAACGGTTCGTTCGCGGTGGGTGTATGGGCTGATGCAATAGGCGGTGGTTCGATAACCGCTAACATGATCCCAGCCCGCTTGTGGGTCGTCTTCGATTCCAAAGATTGCCATCTTAGGCCAAAATTGTGAGCGACTCAGGCCCTCGACGATTCTGCCAAAGGCCAAATCGTTGTCTGCCATGCTTGATGCGGGTGTTGGGAACTTTGCAGAAGTACCGCTGGTATGATCGTTGGGCAAGCAAATGAGTGTCAGCTTGGGGTACGACCCTTGCCGTTCGAAATCGGCCAACTCTCGCAAGATGAAGTCCGCGCGGAACTGGTCTGGCACTTCCATCCCCCATCCAACGTAGCCGGTGGGTGAGTAAGCGCGAATGCTCTCGATGGCTGGCTCGCTTGCAAACTTGACTTCATCCGCCCCTTTCCACGTTCGGAAGCAAGACATGTAGTCGGGCGTGCCTTTCTTGTTCGGATCCATCCAACGGAATTTTGGCTTCATGAATTCGCCGTAATTGCGAATCGACTTGCCATGCAAAATGGCATTGTCCCATAGGAATCCTGCTGGCGAGTAGGCAAGTGCATCCGATTCATCCTCGCCCATTCCATCTGGGTAACTGCGAGGGAAACCCGCGAAGCTCTTTTCCAAATAGGCCGTCGTGAGAGCCGATGTACTCCATTGGTGTCCATCCGCGCTCAAAATACCGCAGCAGTAGGTATTGTCGAGCAATACGAATTGTTCCGCCAGACGATGTTGATTCGGAGTGATATTGCGGCCGAAAATACAGAGGTCTTTGTTTCCATTGCCGCGTTCGATATCACCTAAGACTTGATCGTAAGTGCGGTTTTCCTTGATGATGTAGACGACGTGTTCGATCAAGCTCGGTTCGCCGATGCGTTCGGGAATTGCCTTCGGAGATTGATTGGGCCGCGGTGGAAGGGCTGCGTCTCGAATGGCGTTTCGTCGCATGTTTCTGGATGCTTGCTCGGAAAGGATAGCCAATTGCTCGGAAGTGGGGGTTGGAACGATGCTGATGGATCCATAATGTTGATGCGAGTTGAATCCAAAGCCTTCTCCTTTTTTGGATGGTTTGACTGGAAGCCCCTTAAGATTGGCAGCGCAGATTTGATTGCGAGCTGCGTCGAAGGCTAGAGCGCCGGGGTACCAGCCCACCGGGATGAGCCCTTTGAGTTTCGTATCTCCTTTGTCTTCGGGTTCGAAATTCATAACCGCGATTGCGTTTTGCGAGCCATTCGCAACGAACAGGGTTTTGCCCTCTGCATCGAACGCGAGCGAGTTTGGGGCCGCCCCGTACAGGTCCGACTGCTTTGCGTTGACCCACGCCGTGTCAACAACTTGATCGGATTCCGTGGAAAGGATAGAGAGAGTGTCGCTGTTGGTGTTGGCACAAACGATGTATTTGCCGTCGGGCGAAAGTATCAAGTCGCTTGGGCCGAGTCCAACCAAACACTCTTTCGTTACTCCTGTTGCAAGGTCCACGATGGAGACCGTTCCTTCGTTGGCAATATGTCGGACGGGGTCAACGCGAACCTTGGTCCCCCGGCCAGCCGGGCCTGTCAGGTCTTCTGTGCCTGGGATCCGTCCTCCCCAATTGCTAACGTATGCTTTCTTGCCATGCAGCACGACGTCGTAAGGGGCGAAGCCGACGGGGATCTTGCGTTCGACTTTGCCGTCTGCGATGTTCACTTCGATTAAGTGGTTGGATAGGTTGCCACAGACATAGAGTTTGCCGGTCGTTTCATCCAGGGCTAGGCCGCTTGGGATCTCTTGTGGGCGACGAGGTGCATTGGCTGGGGGCAGCGGGATCGTATGCGAGGGTGAGACGACGCCCGAACCGTCGATGGCAAAGACTTTGATGGAGCCAGCGACGTTGCTCACATACACGCGTTTACCGTCTGCAGAGCAGACCAGTCCGGTATAACTTACCAGCGCAGCCGTATCTGGCATTAGAATGTTGGGTGAAGCAACCGTCGGTTCCGCAATTTGATCCTTGGACGGAAAGTCCACGGATTGAGCAATCTCGCGAGTTTCGGCATTGATGATCGAGAGCTTGTTGGTTTTGCCCGAGGTGATCAACCATTTCCCATTGGGGGTCAGAACGAGGACTTGAGGTCTCATACCGGGCAGGTCAATCTTGTGTCCGGCTGGAGTGACAACTTGATTTAACGGGGTTTCAATACCATCGGTACCAGGCTGCGCTTTTTCCAGCTGTGCTGTCAGAGTGCTACCTATACAAAGCGTAGCGAATGCTGCTACTGGGGGGCACATTCTTGCCAAGAAGCGAGGATCCCAATGGAACAGAAAATTATTTTTTCGACGTTGTTTCATGTTGATAATGCTCATCAGGTTTGAGAAGGGTATGGCAGGGTTGAATTGTTGACGCTCGTTGGATGAATTAGGAGATGAAGCTTAAATCGGATTTGAGGCGTTTCCATCCACATTGATTGGGTCTAAAGGAGCATGATTCGCGATTGCTCACGGGTTGGTCCGCGCGGAACATTGGGTGCGGATGAATGAGAACCGAGTGTCCTATAACTAGCAATGTTTCACTTGACGACTTTCTGGACTTCCCACAAGGGGTCAAAGGCCTGATCTGTGTTAATTTTTCTTGACTTTGCTTGCTCCATGCCAATAATCAGTGGCGTTGGGAGAATTTTTGGGGAAGGTTTGCGGCTGCTCTGTTCGGAAAACGCGTTTTTTTGCATCGTCCATTCAGTCGCTGGTTTTCTGGAAGCATCGGATTTATACCCAACCGAACATGGCAGGTGTTTATGGCGACACCTGCACAATGGAATACACATTTTGGAGGGCCTGGACTTAATGAGCAATCTTTGCAAGAACGTATTTGAAGCGATTTTGAAGTATGGACATGACGAGGATTTTGATCCAGTCGTCGATTTCAAGTTTTTGCCAACGGATGCACCTGCTGGTTCGCAGGAAAAGATCGATGTCTTGCGCAAGCGAGTCGAGCTCGGTCAGCCTTTGTGGCACAACGATGACCGGGTCGATTATAGCGGCTTGACCGGCGCCATTCGGCCACGCGAGTAGCGTCAATTTAAACTCAAAAAAGCTGTTTTAAGGCTCGGGACTTTTCTCGAGCCTTTTTTTGTTGCCGTCACCGGACAGCTCGCGCTGTTCCAAAACGATGCAGCTTTCGGCATGCCCCTCCATCTGCTAGACTTTCTCGACTCGCGAAATGGGATGATTCGATCTTCTTGGAGTTGCAACCACGTTCATGACCGACGACCGCCAAACTGATTCGATGGTCGAAGAAACGTACGAGCACATGAAGCGTCTCGCGGCCAGCTATTTGCAAATGGAGTCAGCAACGGTCACTTTGTCGCCGACCGTTCTCGTTCATGAAGCCTATGTAAAGCTCTCGAAACAGGCCTCGGACAAGTACCAGAGTCGAGGTCATTTTCTTGCGATTGCTGCAACCATGATGAGGCGGATATTGGTGGACCACGCCCGAGCGAGGAATCGGCTCAAACGGGGTGGGGATATGGTTCGGGTGGTATTAGACGAGGACAAAACGATTTCGCCTTCGCGCGATAGCGACGTCTTGGCGCTCGACGAAGTGCTTGAAGAACTTCAAAAGCTCGACACGAGGCAAGCTAGGATCATCGAGATGCGGTTCTTTGGCGGTATGACCGTTCCAGAGGTCGCCGAAGTACTTGGATTGTCAACCCGAACGATCGAAAACGAGTGGAAAATGTGCAGGGCATGGTTAAGGAAACGACTTGAGGGTGATTCCAAACTGTGAATCCTGAGTTGTTTGCTCAAGCCAAAGAACTCTTTATCGAACTGGTCGACAAATCTCCGCCGGAACGGGAGTCTCAGTTGAAGTCGCTTCGGCAAACAAAACCTGAGTTGGCAAAAGAAGTTCAGGATCTCCTTGCCAAGCATTTCAGTCGCACCATCATGATGCCGACGGGGAAAATGGCGAAGACAACGGTTCAGAGTCGGACGTTCTCGACGTTGGGGCTTAAGAAAATCAGTTCGAACTTGGTCGGTGGTGCGCTGCCCATGGCCAGCGCGTTGGGAGCCGCTTTGTTTTTGATGGGCGTTAGCTGGTATTTGCAAACCGAGCTGATTCAAAGAACACGGGTCGAATACGAAGCAGTCTTGAAGTCGATGACGGAGCAAAAGAGCACGCTGATGCACCAGTGGATTCGCGGCCACGAGCTTCGCATGCAGGACTGGGGGCGCCAAAGAGAATTGCAGGAACTGGTCGTCCAATTGGATGCGAAAGTGCATGACCCTACTCTCGTGGACAAAGCGGGAGTCGAAAATTTAGCAATTTCCGAGGAACAGCCCAAGATAAAGTCCGTTCTGGAGAGGCTTTTCAGTCAACCACTCCGCATCGAATCGGATGGGAAACTAAAATCGAAGGAGAGAGACGAATCCAAAACAGAATACGAGAGTCGAGAGTTTCGTTATGCGATTTGGAACCGCTCGTTGAACTTGCTCGCCGATTGGCAGTACACCGACCCAAGAGCCGAACTCGGTGGAATCGTGACACCGATCGGCGCGAGCGTACTAAGTCGAGTTTTTGATTCCCGTACGACTTCGATTGAGCTACCACGTCCGTCCGCAGATAGCATCTCCAAGGACTATCCCATGGAGTCCACGGATCAATACGTGATGTTCTTCGTACCTATCTTCTTGCCAGAAAATTCCGATCAAGTCGTTGCGGTCATGATGATTCGTTGCGAGGCATTTATGGATGAGCTCCAGAGTCTATTGAGTATGACGGTGCTACCCGAAAGCAATTGCTATTTACTCGACGACCGTGGCGCGATTGCAACGCAAGGGCGCGACGTCGATTTACTTGCCTCACAGCCCTGGTTTTCAGAGAACAAGAAGGTCCGCGGTGCGATCGTGTTTGAGGCGCGTGACCCTGGCGGAAACTTGCTTGCGGGTTTTGAACCGAAAGGTAGTGTCAACGAGTGGGCGTGGACCAAACCCGGCAAGACCGTCTCACAGCCCAGCAATGGATCGGATGTTTTTGGGTATCGCGATTACCGAGGACAGGAAGTTGTTGGAGCATGGCGTTGGATGGATACGCTGCAACGCCTGTTGGTTTTGGAAATACCCAAGGAGAGAGCGTTCAAGACTCAAGCGTTTATTCATCGCGCATTTCGCTTTATCTATGGCGTTCCGATTTTTATTTCCTTGGTGTTGGCAGCGCTCTCCCTGCGTAGAGCCTTCTCGACCATGGATTTGAGGAACAAGTCGCTTGGAGCCTACAAGCTTGGCGAAAAGATTGGCGAAGGAGGGCTCGGAATTGTTTACCAAGCGGAACACCAAATGCTTGGGCGAACGGCGGCGATCAAATTGATCAAGGAGCCGCTGTCAAACTCAAGTTCGCTTAAGCGGTTCGAACGGGAAGTTCGAATGGCTGCCATGCTTAATCACCCCAACACAGTCAGCATTTACGATTTTGGCGTATCCAAAGACGGATTATTGTATTGTGCGATGGAATTCGTGGACGGGGTCAATCTAGCGAATTTCATAGCTTACGAGCCAAAGCTCCCAATCGACCGGTGCATTTGGATCTTGCGTCAGATCGGTGGTGCAGTGGAAGAAGCCCACTGTGCAGGTTTGATACACCGGGATATTAAACCGCAAAACATTATGATCTGCCAGAAAGGCCAATTGGCCGATCTGATCAAGGTTGTTGACTTTGGACTCGCCAAGACCATGGTTGACAATGTGACTCGCGATGTGACAGCGACGCGAGTACTCATCGGCACTCCGGGATTCATCGCGCCCGAACGCCTTGAAACACCTTGGATTGCAGACCCACGAATCGACATTTTTGCCTTCGGCGTTCTTGGAATCTATTTGCTAACGGGTAAAGTCCCTTTGCTTGGCGTTACTACCGATTCGCTGTTACAAACACTGCAGCTTGGTCGGTTCTCCGAACTTTGCAACGATCTGACATTTCATAGCCTTGTTAGCTTGTTGGCAAAATGCATCTCGCCTGACCCAGGCGACAGGCCGAGTTCGATGAGTGAAGTCGTCGAAAAACTTGAATCCATCGCTGCCTACTTTCCATGGAATGAAGACATGGCAGAGAAATGGTGGCGGGCAAACGAAGCCGATCTGATTGCATTCGCCCGAACCAAAGACTAGGAGTTCCGCCTCCGCTAATCGTTACGAGTTCATCAAGCGGTTGCGTAAGCACCCGATGGGGCTTGGTGGTTTGGGTGGGACGTTCGTTCTCAGGGCGCTGCCCTCATCTTTACCCACATCTTTTGATCTTGCTCCCCTCGCCCTGGTCTCGGGGAGAGGGGGTCGGGGTGAGGGGTTTTGCACTGTGTTTTGATTGGTATTTTGATCGTGAACTCAATGACTATCCTCGTTTCAGAAGCGGAAACAAACCACTGAACCTGAGGCTACCACGTCAGGGCTCTACCCCTCACCCCCCGACCCCCTCTCCCCGAAGCGGCAACGCTGTGAGGCATTTTCGTCAATGAAATGGAACGCTATTTGAATTTAAGCCTTCCGTTCGGGCTTGCCCCGACGGAGGCAACAATTGGAAGCTACAGGCAAAAGCCCTCGGCTCGGGCTCTCCACCGAGTTTACTCGGTGGAAGCAACGTTTGGATCCGAAAAACGCTGCTTCCACCGGTATGAAACCGGTGGAGAGCCATGGCCCGTCTCTGCGGCTAGTAGCCACC
>JAIPFP010000250.1 GCA_021736575.1 Pirellula sp.
GTCGCTTGGCGGATTATGCGATGCGGTGACCATAATGCCGCAGGAGCAATTTTTCTGTCGAACCGCAAACGAGAGTTGAGGTGTTGCGCGGTAGTCGTCTAGAAAATAGACATGAAACCCGTTTGCGACCATGATCGACGCACAAAGTTCGGCGAAATGCCTGGATTTATGTCGTGTGTCGTAGGCGATGGCACAGGAAAGGGGTTTTCCGTCGGGTGGTAAACTTAGAATAGTTTCCGCAAGCCCTTGGGCGCTTTCTCCGATGGTTCGGTCGTTGATGGCGTTGGAGCCGAAATCGACCATGCGACCTCGGCGTCCTCCGGTTCCGAACGGGATAATGGTCCAGAACGCGTCGTCAAGCGCCTGCCATTTCCCAGATTCGATGTGTTCCAATATGCCGGGGACGTAATGTTCGTAGCGGTCCTGTGTCAACCAGCACGTTATGTTTTCCAAGGCTCCTGAGCTAATCTTGCCCTCGGCAGTGGCTTGTTGTGTCTTGTTGAGAGCGGATTGGATTTGGGTTGAGGTGGCCAAGCTGTCTTGTTCCTATCGAAATTTGGATCGAGTAATTTTGGATCGAATGAAACTAAGTTCGAACGGATTTGAGAACCCTAGCGATTTTAGATCGAATGATAGCGTTATGCCATAATCTCATGGACGTGCCAACGGCTAATGGTGTCAAACTTTCCGGTTGGTGGCCTTGTCAAAAGATGGGCAATCGGAAAGATGTACACATCAACGTTAACACACTCGCAGGAAGGGAAGGCAACAATTGAATCACTTTTCGAAAATGCCGCCGGTCTTTGATTCGCAAGCGTATCAAAGTTACCAACGCCAACGCCAAATGACGCTGGGCGACTTGTTGCTAGAAAACCGCATCGTTTTCTTGCAAGGGGAGATCTACGCGGGCAATGCAAATGAAGTGATCATGAAGCTTCTTTATTTGCAAAGCGAGCAACGGCGAAAGGATATCCATTTTTACATCAATTCGCCGGGTGGAGAGGTTGTCTCGACGCTGGCTATCTACGACACGATGCAGATGCTGTCTTGCCCGGTCGCGACCTATTGCGTCGGCCAAGCTGCTAGCGGTGCCGCTGTTTTGCTTGCTGGAGGCTCACCAGGCAAGCGGTTCTGTTTGCCAAACAGTTCGGTGATGGTCCATCAGCCTCACGGTGGCGTCCGCGGTCAGATTTCTGACATCGAGATCCAAGCTCGCGAGATTATTCGAATGCGAACGCAGCTCAACGACATCCTTGCAAAGCATACCGGCAAGCCAGCGGATCAAATCGCGAAGGATACCGATCGCGATTTCTTTCTCACGGCCGAACAAGCCAAGGAATACGGACTGGTCGATCAGTTGTTGACCAAAACGCCGACCGACGATGACGATAAATCCTAACGAACTTCAACCTTGGAGCCAAACTTAATATGCCAATGATTCCATACGTCATCGAAAAAAGCGGCCGAGAAGAGCGCGTATACGATGTCTATAGTCGACTTCTCAAGGACCGGATCATCTTCTTGGGTACGCAAGTCGACGACGAAGTTGCGAACGCGCTGGTTGCCCAGATGTTGTTTTTGCAATCGGACGATCCGAAAGCCGATATCCACATGTACATCAATAGCCCAGGGGGCAGCGTGACAGCGGGAATGGCGATCTACGACACAATGCAATTTGTCTCGTGCGATGTGGCAACCTACTGCATCGGTCAAGCGGCTTCGATGGGCGCAGTCTTGTTGACTGCCGGCGCCAAAAACAAACGCTTTTCACTCCCAAACTCGCGAATCATGATCCACCAACCCTTGGCTGGTATGCAAGGAACGGCTGAGGAGATTTCGATTCACTTGACGGAGTTCCAACGCACCAAGCGCCGTCTAAACGAAATCCTCATTCGCCATTGCGGTCAAGACTTGGACAAGATCGAACGGGATACGGACCGCGATCGATTTATGGATCCAGAAGAAGCGGTTTCATATGGCTTGATCGACAAAGTCGTCGAGTCGATGCCCCGCGTCGAACCAACACCTGGATCCTAGCCAGTCAGCGACAATCCGATCAGCCGGAACTCGCTAGCGGGCTGTTGATTTAATGAAGTCGTTATTGGGTAAGGGCGGTACGACGGACTTCCAAGCCCGTCCGTAGGGAAATCGACGGACTTGGAAGTCCGTCGTACCACTAAATGAACAGCCCATTAGCGTCCGGTTTATCGAAATCGCAACGACGGCGGTCGCCTTCTGTTTTCCAACAGTTGCCTCCATGATCTCGCATTTCATCGCAAAACGCATGGGTCAATTGCTCCATTCTGCTTGAGAATTCTTACAGCCATCTGCTGTTGCGATTGTCGTTACGGGGTATTATGAGCTACCCCTCCCCAATTCTCCCTCGGGGACGAACAAATTCTGGTACTAAATTATTTTCTAAAGGAGCATTCGGATGTTGCGATGCCTGCGCGTTTGGCTGGGCTTGATCGGTTTTTTATGCTGCAATCCCACCGCAAAGTTGCAAGCCGAAGATGCTCCACAAAAAGTGGTTAGCGTGGAAGGCGCGACGGAGTATCGGTTTCCAAACGGGGCCCGAGTTGTATTGTTCCCGGAACCGTCTCGACCGACCATCTCGGTCAATATGACGGTCCTCGTCGGTTCGCGTCATGAAGGGTACGGCGAAGCGGGCATGGCCCACTTGCTTGAGCACCTTGTTTTTAAGGGTACGCCGACGTTTCCAGATGTGCCAAAGTCGCTGCGCGATCATGGTGCAAACTTCAACGGAACGACCAACGTTGACCGGACCAACTATTTCGAGACACTCCCTGCGAGCGATGAAAATCTTGAATTTGGTATCCAGCTTGAATGCGATCGATTGGTCAATAGCTTCATCAAACGCGAACATTTGATGTCTGAGTTCACCGTTGTTCGCAACGAGTTTGAGCGAGGCGAAAACAGTCCGCAGGGCGTGTTGTCGCAGCGTGTCCAAGCAGCGGCTTACGAATGGCACAACTATGGCAAATCTACCATCGGAAACCGATCCGATATCGAACGTGTGCCTATCAACAACCTCCAAGACTTTTACCGAAAGTACTATCAGCCCGACAACGTTGTCTTGATCGTCACGGGCCAATTCGACGAAGCCAAAGCCTTGGGTTATCTTTCCAAGTATCTTGGCTCGATTCCAAAGCCGACTCGCAAACTGGATGCACCTTATACCGAAGAACCTGCTCAAGACGGGGAACGTCTTGTTACGTTGAGACGTGTTGGCGCAATTGGATCCGTGATAGCCGCCTACCACATGCCTGCAGCCTCGCACCCAGATTGGGCCCCACTTTCCATTTTAGGTAGCGTCCTGTCTGAGTCCAAAATTGGACGCCTGGACGCCGTGCTCGTTGAGACCAAGCTTGCAACCAATGCGTCGGCGAGCGCTGACAACGCACACGATCCTGGATTGTTCACGGTGTTCGCTCAACCCTCCGAGGGAAATCTAGAAACCGTTCGAGCGAAGCTGCTGAAAATCATGGACACGCTCGGAGACGAACCGTTCAGCCAAGAGGCGATCGAGCGAGCTAAGATGCGTTCCAAGCGACGGTCGGATCAACTGATCTCAAGCGCGTCGGCAATGTCCGGGGCATTGAGTAGTGCCGCCGCACTGGGTGATTGGCGATTGCTCTTTTTGCAACGCGATCGAATTTCACAAGTAACCGCCGCAGATGTCAATCGGGTCGCTAAGTCGTACTTCCCCGAGTACAACCGAACGGTCGGCGTTTTCATTCCATCCGATTCCCCGCAACGCTTGACGGTCCCATCGGTTGGTTCGATTGCAGATGTCGTTAAGGACTACCGTGGCGGAGATGCGATCGCGTCCGGTGAAGCGTTCGATCCATCCCCCGAAAATCTTGATGCCAGAACGAAGACGATTGAAGTCGATGGGCTGCGAATTTCGTTGATTCCTAAGAAGAACCGCGGCCAAACCGTTGCAATGACGGTGTCGCTACGTTACGGAAACGAAGACTCTCTGGCTGGAAAAAACACCGCCGCAGGCCTGCTCTCTGGAATGCTCATGGCAGGAACCAGCAAGCTGGATCGGCAAGCCCTGCAAGAAAAAATGGACGCGATTGGCGTGCAGATTTCCGCAGGTGCGGGAGGCGGTGGTGGACGACGCGGTGGACGTGGCGGCGGAGGTGGTGGTGGTCGTGTTGGCCAACTCGCATTCTCGATTGATGCAAAACGTGAATCGCTTACCCAAGGAATCGAATTGCTCGGACAGATTCTGCGCGACCCGGCCTTTCCAAAAGAAGAGTTCGAACAAATGAAACTCCGAACGCTAAGTCGCATGCAAGAAATGAAAAGCGACCCCAATGCGCTGGCAGGAGATAAGATGGGCAAGGCGCTTTCCGATTACCCAGCAGGAGACGTGCGCTACGTACCAAGCATGGCCGAATCGATGGCCGAACTACAAAAGGTAACCGTCGAAGATGTCGCTTCGATCTACAAGCAACAGTTGTCGAGTGGAGTCGCTGAGATTGCCATCGTTGGAGATTTTGAACAGGAGCCCACGATTTCGGCCATCCAATCTGCGCTTCAGAATTGGAAATCGGACATCTCGTATCGATCGATCGAACGGGATGCTCGAAAGGGCATGGTTGGCTCCAAGGAAGACATCGTAACGCCGGACAAGGCAAACGCTGTTTTCATGGCGGGTTTGTCGTTGCCGATGAACGAAGAAGATTCGGATAGCGTGGCGCTCGAGATTGGCAATTTTATACTGGGCGGAGGCTCGCTTTCCTCTCGACTTGGGGATCGAATCCGGCAAAAAGAAGGGCTTTCGTACGGCGTGACATCATCCATGTCGGCTCCCTCCAGGGGCAATGACGCACGCTTCGCCATCAACGCCATTACAAATCCAGCCAATATGGAGGCTGTCGAAATTGCAGCCATGGAAGAGCTTAAGAGATTCATCAAGGATGGGCCGACGGAATCGGAACTTTCCGACGCCAAGAAAGCCTATCTTGAATCCCTAAAGGTTGCTCGCACAGGGGATGGAGCCATCGCAGGTCAACTCGTCGCCAATTTGCACCTTGGTCGAACGTTCGAGTACGCAAAGGCTCAGGAGGAACGAGTGAAGGCGTTAAAGCCGGACGATGTTCGAAATGCATTTCAGAAGCATATCGATCCTGCCAAATTGATCATTATCCGTGCAGGCGATTTCAAATAGACCTGATGGACGTCGCTGTCGCGGCTTGAGGCCGTGACAGCGTTACGAAGACAGGCCGAGAATTTATTGGATGGACCACTTTGGCGGCATTTTGGTAACCCGTGCACGTAAGCGAGGAGCCGACTGCAATACCTCGCTCACGCGTCGGGTTATCACTTTGAGCACCTCCAAACCCCCACAATTCCCGCGAAGTTGACACCGCTGGCAGTTAGCGGCTACTATAATGCTATTGTTTCGATGGTCTGATTAGTCGAACACCCTCCGCAGTCCTTTCTCGGACAAGTTGATATGGCGATAAGCAAAGCACTCCGAATCCTTGCTGCACTATGGTTTTTGGTAGCTTTCCCGTTCTGTGGAATTCGAGCTTCCGAACCGGAAGTGAATGATATCGCCAAACAAACACACTTTTTCGAGTCCAAGGTTCGGCCTCTTCTTATCGAACATTGCGTCCGATGCCATGGCGAAGAAAAGCACGAGGGGGGGCTTCGGCTCGATAGCCAAGCTCATTTCAAGAAGGGTGGAGAGAGCGGCCCCGTTTGGGATGCAAAGGTTGTCGACGATAGTCTTCTGCTTTCCGCTATCCACTACAAAGACCTCGAGATGCCTCCTTCAGGAAAGCTTGCCGATGAGCAGATCGAAGTGCTTGAGAAATGGCTGAGGTCAGGCGGATTTTGGCCAGTTAACGCTACGATCGTGGCAGCCGCCAGCAATGGGACGAAAGAGTTCAGTCCGGCGGATCGCGCCTACTGGTTCTTTCAATCGAGACAAGGGAATCCGACCGACAAAGACGAATCGATTAGCACTCGACTCGACGCCTTGGTCGAAGAAAAACTCACTGCCAACGGTTTAGCATTTGCGGAAGCCGCCGATTCGCGATCTCTTGTCCGACGTGTGTTTTTGGACCTGCTTGGAGTGACTCCAACGATGGCCGAGACAACGGAGTTCTTGTACGACGAAAGCCCGGATGCTTACTCCAAGCTCGTAGACCGGTTGTTGGACGATCCACGCTATGGCGAGCGTTGGGGCCGATTTTGGTTGGACTTAGTCCGATTCGCTGAATCGGATGGCTACAAACAAGATGACTTTCGACCGACTGCCTACCGTTATCGAGACTATGTGATTCGGGCCTTCGAAACCGACAAACCCTACGCGGATTTTGTGCGAGAGCAAATCGCTGGCGATGAGATCGATCCGGATTCACTTGAGTGCCGAGATGCGTCTGGCTATTTAAGGTTGTGGATCTACGAGTACAACCAACGCGATGTCGTTGGGCAATGGACTGCCATCTTAAATGACCTCACCGATGTGACCGGCGAAGCGTTTCTTGGTTTGGGCTATGGATGTGCAAGGTGCCACGATCACAAATTCGATCCCTTGTTACAAAAAGATTATTTTCGACTCCAAGCGTATTTCTCGGGCTTGATACCTCGCGAGAATCTGCCGGCAGCCACGCATGATCAGTTGGCTGAGTTTTTGTCAGACGAACGACTGTGGCGCGAAGCGGCTCAACCGTTCCTGGACACCATCGATGCGCTTGAGCGACCGCATCGAGAAAAAATCATACGATCTAGTATCGAAAAGTTCCCGCCCGAAGTGCGGCCAGCCTTGCTGAAATCGGAAGCCGAACGCTCGCCGCGAGACAAACAACTCGCTCATTTGGCTTGGCTGCAACAAGATCGCGACTTACAAGCAATCAAATGGGACAAAGTCCTTTCCGGCAAACAACTTGAAGAATGGCGGTTGGCGAAAGAGTCGTTGAAGCAACTGCCGGTCCCGCAAGTTAAGGCGCTGCCGGTATCCTTAGCAGCCACCGACGTGGGCCGAGAAGCGGCTGAGGTCACCATCCCGGGTAAGTCGGAGATGGGTCCGATACAACCAGGGATACCATCGATCCTCGATCCCGAATCGATGGCCATAACAACGCGACCCGATCGCAATTCGACCGGACGTCGGTTGGCGCTTGCAGACTGGATGGTCCGACCAGACAACCCGTTAACTTGGCGGGTGATCGTCAATCGCGTTTGGCAGCAACACTTCGGATTGGGGATAGTTAGCAATGCCAGCGATTTTGGTCGATTGACAGAAGCACCTTCGCATCCCGAGTTATTGGATTTTCTGACAAATCACTTTGTGGAGGACGGAGGGCATTTCAAAGCATTACATCGATGGATCTTGAACAGTCGCGTCTATCGACAATCGGCCTACCCCGCTTCGATCGCCGAATCGATTGCAATCGATCCCAATAACAAATGGCTGTGGAGATGTTCGCCGCGCCGGTTGGATGCTGAACAGATTCGCGATTCCATCTTGACTGTAACCGGTGAGCTAAAGCCGATGAAAGAAGGTGCATCGGTAGATCCAAACAAACCCATGCGATCGATTTTTGTTCGCGCGATGCGAAACTCACAGGACCGTTTTCTGTCGCTGTTCGATGCTCCCGACGCGAGCACTTCGACCGCGAAACGTAGCGCGACGACAACACCGCTTCAGTCGCTCATGATGATGAACTCCGAATGGATCAATGCACGGGCTGAGAATATGGCAAAGAAGATTATCAGCCTCAAAGGCTCACCCGAAGCGTGTGTCGCAGAAGCCTTCGAACGTGTCTTTTTGAAGCCGCCAACGCAAGCCGAGTTAGCCGTTGGACTCGAGTTCCTCGACCAACCTGAAGTCCTCGGCAAAACTGCAACAAACGACGACGGATCTTGGAGAGATTTGTTTGTCGACTACTGCCATGTCCTTATCAATTCGAATTCCTTTCTTCACTTGGAATAGAGTGCAGCGGCGATGAATGAATTTAATCGAAGTAGGTTCACGGGCTCGCTTCCTCGCGGATCGGGTTATCTGAGCCGGCGCGACATGCTGCAACAAGCGGGTGCCGGATTTGGCTCGCTGTTTTTGGCGTCGATGCTGCCACCGAGTGGTTTCGGGGCATCTCCCGCGAGTGAGTCTTTGGCACCACATCACACGCCGACGGCCAAGAGCATCATCTTTTTGTTCATGGAAGGAGGTCCAAGTCACATCGATTTGTTCGATCCGAAACCCGAAATAGAGAAGCTTGCAGGCAAGCCGTTGCCTGAAAGCTTTGGCCCCATCATCACGCCGATGGGCGAGTATGGTGCACCCTTGATGCCGAGCAAAAGAAAGTGGAAACAGCACGGACAAAGCGGATTGTGGGTATCGGATTGGTTGCCGCACATCGCCGAACATGCCGATGACCTGGCAGTGATTCGGTCTTGTTGGGGAAATGGATTGAACCATTCCAACGGTGTATGCCAGATGAACTCAGGCTCGATTCTGGGTGGTCGCCCTTCGTTGGGGAGTTGGGTCACGTATGGCTTGGGCAGTGAGAATGAGAATCTACCCGCGTTTGTCGTCATCGAAGACGGCGACGGGCACGTCATCAATGGACCACGCAATTGGTCCGGCGGCTTTATGCCCGCAAGCTACCAAGGAGTTGCAATCAACGGCAGCAACACGCCCATCGATTTTTTAAAGACACCCCAGCGCGTGGGCGATACGCGACAAGCCGCCAAGCTTCGGCTGCTCAATGAGATCAACAAGCAACACCAATTGCCGCGCGCGTCCGATTCCGAACTGGAAGCTCGAATCCATTCGTACGAGCTGGCCTTTCGCATGCAAGCACAAGCCCCCGAAGCGGTCGATTTGTCGCAAGAGTCCGAGCAAACTCAGGCAATGTACGGGATCGATGACAAATCGACGGCATCCTTTGGTAAGAACTGTTTATTGGCCCGACGGTTGGTCGAGCGCGGCGTTCGATTCGTCCAGCTTTATCATGGGGCGGGAAGCAAATGGGACTCGCATTCGGCCATCGAAAAGAACCACAGCAAACTCTGCGAGTCGAGCGATAAACCGGTAGCCGGATTGCTTGCCGACCTAAAACAGCGTGGCTTGTTGGATAGCACGCTTGTCGTTTGGGGTGGTGAGTTTGGTCGGACTCCCATGAGTGAAAAGGGAGATGGTCGCGACCATAACGCCTATGGCTTTACGATGTGGATGGCAGGCGGCGGCATCAAGGGGGGGCAGGCAATCGGCTCGACGGATGAG
>JAIPFP010000251.1 GCA_021736575.1 Pirellula sp.
GTATCCGAACGCCCGAAGCGACGCGATCTGCTCTCGTTGCTGGTGGACCAAGCGAGTTAAGACAATATTGAACAGGAAGGAAGCGACGGACAAGAAAATGAACGGAGTGACATAAGCCATGCTTCGCATCTGATGCATTTCATCCATGAGACGTCGGTTCGATTCTTGGTCATGACGTGTAAATGCCCCATGGCCTCCATACGGTTTCAGAATGCGATCCATCTGGTAGATGACTTCTGCAGTCGAAGCCTTCGGCTGCATCGCGATCGTGACGCTGTTGAACGCCCCTTCTATATTGAATGCAGCCTCCATCTGACGTCGCGGCATCCAAAGTACACCAAAACGGCGGTTGTCCGTCAGCAACAGCCCTGGCTGCACGGCATAGACATACTCTGGGGACAATCCGATCCCTACAATACGAATTGTCTCCTTCCGCCCATCCATGGTAACGTTTAGTTGATCGCCCGGTCTCAAGTTGTGAGCTTTTGCAAAGGATTCACTTGCGATAACTTCGTTGCGACCAGCACTGATTGGAAGGCGGCCTTGTCGAAGGAAAATGCGATTGAGTCCGTGTGATGGTTCGTTGTCGATCGAAACAAGTTGACAGGATGCTGGTTCGATCATGTCAGGCATATCCAACAACACACTATGCACAATGCGGTTCTGAACTTGAGCAACACCATCGATTTTTTTTAGCCGATTGGCAATCTCGTTCGGAGCGCGTGTAAGGCTGGCGAAAACGTCTGCAAAACGATACTCAGAGTAGTAGAACTCACGGCTCCTATCGAGTGACTGCATTGCGCTGGTTGACATTACAAACGTTGCGATCCCGCAAGCCAGCAGAAGGCTAATCGCAATTCCTTGACGCCACATCTTGAGCAAGTCGGAAAACAACATTCGGTCTAGTGTTCTCATAGCTACTTACCAGACTAGATCGTGAGCCGATTTTTTGTTTTTGTTGCATTCGATCTTTGCGATGCGGCCATCGACCATGGTGACGACTCGATCCGCCATACTTGCGATAGATGCGTTGTGCGTTATCACGACAGTCAATGTCCCTAACTGACGGTTTGCCGTAGCAATGGCATCCAGCACAACAATACCGGTTGTGATGTCGAGAGCGCCGGTTGGTTCGTCGCAGAGCAACACGTCAGGCCGTTTGCCGATAGCGCGAGCAATAGCGACTCGCTGTTGCTCGCCGCCAGAAAGCTGAGAAGGATAGTGATCTTTTCGCCCGCCTAAGCCTACCAATGCTAACGCTTCCGTTGGTTCGAGTGGATGCGGTGAAATTTCAGCGACGAGCGAAACGTTTTCAAGAGCAGTCAAGCCAGCGATCAGGTTGTAGAACTGGAAGACGAAGCCAACGTGCTCACGCCGATATCGAGTCCTTTCATCCTCGCCTGCACCGCTTAGGTCGTGGTCGCGGAATGCAACGCTGCCCGAAGAGGGCGTATCCAAACCGCCAAGGATGTTGAGCAACGTCGACTTGCCGCTCCCTGAGGCCCCTAGAATGACTACGAACTCACCTGGATACAATTCCAGGTCGACACCCCGAAGAGCATGCACCTGGACATCACCCATCTGATACACCTTGGTGACGCCTCGCACACGAAAAATGCTTTCAACGGTTACTGCGACCATTTTCGTTGCAATCGATGGATTTGAGGGGTTCACGATGTACTTCCTCTACTTCAGCATATTGCGTGCCGCGACGTTTCACTATTTATCCTGATGCAAACCTGTGGAAACCGACGGTCTCCCACCGCTCTGCGTAAAAGCTCGTTACATCATAGTGTGCTAACGTGTGCTCCCCAAGCACACAATGTCAAGTACGAAGTCGAGAGCAAGCAGCCACCTCTTAAATGAATCCAGCAGTTAACGCGACGCTGCTGACAAATCGTCCTGTTGCCTCGCAAAAACTTCAGCCATCTCAACTGATAACACATCGCTTTCCATTCAATCAGATGTTGCAAGCGTACGAGACCTTTGGCAATGCGATGCAGGAAAAGGCCATGAAAGTGATCCTATCAAACGATCCATGACCGATGCCAACCCAAGGGGATGATCAATCCATCATCCCCTTGGTACAAAACTCAAAACGGCCACTCAATTCCTGAATTCAACGGCCAAGCAAATCGAGAATTGGCTCACTAGGACTTTCGTCGCATGGCTCGACGAAGAATGTTATTCACAAGGCCCGAGATGACATGATCGTCGGTCTGTCCGAATGGGTCCAGTGCGAATTGAAGGGACATGAAAGACAAGTCGGATGGGCCGGCCAGTGGAAAAGATAGAGACTCTTCTGAATTCATTGAAAACTCGGCGAAGAACTCATCGTTGGCCGAATAGGAATCGTCCAGAGAAGCGCCAGCAACTCTACCGTCGTTGTCAACAATCGTTCCGAGGCCGCTGGAGTCAGCGAGGGTCGCATTGGTGGCATTCGATAAACGCACCGTAAATGTTTCGCTCGATTCGACCGTCGTGTCATTGTTGATGCGCACCGACACCGTTTTTGTCAATTGACCTGGCGTGAACCTCAAAGTACCGCTGGTAGCGATGTAGTCCCTATTCGAGCCGGCACGCGCGGTCCCGTTTGCTGTCGCGTAATTGACCGACACGGTATTCGCGCTAGCTGTCGAAAGAGTCACTGTAAATGTAAACGTACCTGCGCTTTCCAAACCGCTTACGTCATTGATAGCCAGCGACGGGGTCACCGCAACGTCGTCGTTAATGATCGATCCTGTTCCAATGGCAGTGCCGATCTGAGCATTCACCGGGTTTGAAAGGTTGACGTTGAAGGTTTCATTGGGCTCCACGCTGGTGTCGCCGACAACATTGACGGTGATGGTCTTAGTTGTTTGGCCAGCCAAAAAAGTCAGCGTACCGCTCGTCGTAGTATAGTCCGAACCTGCTAAAGCAGTGCCGGGCGTTGTTGTAAAATCAACCGTAACGTCGTTGGTCGAAGCGGCTGAAAGGGTGACATTGAATACAAGGGATGTTGATCCCGAGTTGCCTTCGCTAACGCTCGCGCTCGCAATCGAGACGCTGGGGGCTGTGGATGGCGGAACCACTTGGACCAGTGCAGTAACATCAAGCCGTCCACCGGTTACTGACTTGCCGGACAAAGAGCTGGTTGGTTTTGCGGAGCTTAAGACGGCTTGGCGAATTTGATCCGAGGTTGCCTGGGGATGTACCGAAGCATACAGAGCCACCGCTCCGCTAACGTGTGGAGTGGCCATCGAAGTACCGCTGTAAGATCCGTACGTTCCACCTGGCAGAGTCGAAACGATGGAAGACCCTGGTGCACCGATATCAACCGTATTCGCACCGTAATTCGAGAAGGAAGAAATTAGTCCTGTGCTGGTTATCGACGCGACTGCAATAACCGCTTCGTAGGATGCTTTGTCGGTTGCTCCGGTTGAATTCTGGAGCGTGCTGTAATTGGAGGGGTAGTTTGCTACCGAATCGTTGTTGCTGGTCGCGTTCCCCGCAGCGGCGACAAAGAGGATATCGGCTGCCGCAGCGCGATTGATGGCTGCATGCAAGGCCGCCGAGTACCCACCACCACCCCAAGAATTGCTGCTAGCCACAATATTGATGCCGTGGCGAGTCTTGAGGTCGGTTAGGTAGTCCAAGGCTTTGACGGCGTTGGAGGTGGAGCCACCCGTGGGACCGAGAAACTTGGAGGGGATCATGGTGACCTGCCAATTGACTCCAGCAACACCTAATCCGTTGCCTCCCTCTGCACCAATGGTTCCCGCTACGTGCGTACCATGATCATCACCGCTTCCATCATAGACGCTCGCGTCATTGTTAAAGAAATCCCAACCGTGGATGTCGTCGATGTATCCATTTCCATCATTATCGATTCCATCACCAGCGGTGTCGAATGCATTCGTCCAGATATTGGCGTCAAGGTCAGGATGATTGATGTCGACACCTTCATCTATGATTCCAATAACAACAGAACGCGAACCGACATAATCCTGGTTCCAAGCTTCCTCCGCTTGGCTACCGAAAGCGTTGGTTGTACCAGAACCACCAACGGCAACGGGACTGTCATCGCTGTACATGCCCCAAAGTTGGCTATTCGTCGTGTAGGAGGGGTCATTGCTGACTGCGCTGGTTTGCACCCACCAGTTTGGCTCGACCGAGATCACGCCCGGTAATTTCGCGAGTTCGAGTATGGCTGTTTCCATACTTGCGTTCTTGGGTATTTGAATGCGATTGATAGGAGATTCTTTTCCCATTCGCATCGCGGAAGTTTCAATGGTTTCACGCAGTTCACCTTGGACGGTCATCAACGCGGCGGCTCGCATTTCAGAGGAATTGTCACTGAATTGGACGAGCAATTCCTGCGGTACAAAAGCCGCTGCCAGAACCTCGCGCACTTCCAATCGCTCAACATCGAGCCGGACACGAAAACGATTGCGATTTGCATCAGAACGATATCGACTCAAACGATACTCAGCTTTACCGGTCAACATGCAATGTACTCCTAAAACAAAGAACAGGGGAAATTGGATCGGAGAAGACAATTATCAAATACCGCGTTGAACATACTCTTTTATCGAGAACTATTCCAGTGTTTCTGATTTGAATTGGTGTTGCACTATTTCAGCGAATTCGTTTGGCTGCAATGTTTTTTGAACTTGCCCCTTCGGAATCAGCGTTATGAGCCGCACCGCCTTAGCGTCCGGTTGGCTTTCTGAGCCCATCGAAAACCGGAGGCTAATGCCTTCCGGCTGATCGAAGACCCCGTGTAGCAGCAAAGTATTCAAGTTCAACCGCAGAGCCTGCGGAGCAAGCTGCGTTGGTCGACATCGCTCCGTCGTAGGCAGCAAATTGTGTGCAGCCCAAACCTCGCAAACCAGCATTCAAGACAACTAAATCGCGTTGGCTTGAACGGTTCGAATCCCATCTTCGACTCTGTTTTCGGCAATCTTGTAGGCGTGTTTGAGGATTGGCCCAGTGGGTTCGCCCGCGATCATCGCATCCACCTCTGCTTCAGAGGCGACTTTGAATCGGTAACCAATCTTGCCATGCTCAGTGGTCCAATAGAAAGGATTGGCTAAAGGCCCTTCGTAGATCTTGCCGTCAAGGCTACCGCCGACGAACTCAAAACGAACGAGCGTTTCTGGTTCGTCGATGTTCGACAATCGAATCGAACCAGTCTCGTGCGGTGGCTCTCCATCGTAGAGTGACGTGTAAAAAAGCTTTTGCAGATTGCGGGGCAATCGATAGGCAATCCGAAGTAGTAGCCGACGTATGAACCGAATAATCATGATAGCGATCCCATGAGCGTCGAACAAAGCGAGCGAATTCAGACAACTTCAGTGAAAACTGAGAGCAGTATGGGGGGCGATTCTACAACTTTTTTGATGCCGCCGATAACCCGGAGAGCAAAGGAACAAACCTAACTACGCTCTTTCTACGTCGATCTTAGCTAGAATACTGTCAACGCCACCATCGAGGCCGCCCCACCGCCACCCATCCAACCCTCCAACCCCAATACTTCCATAATGAATCATCGCGTTTTAATCGTCGTTGCAATGACCCTTTGGCTAACCTATTTTTCGAGGCCGGCATTTTCCGAGACGGTTACACCGGGTACGTTGTCGTTCGGTTGGGCAACGGAACGTATTGTCCCCAATCGCCCGGTCGCGATCGGAGGACAATACCAAACTCGCATCAGCAGTCTGGTCAATGACCCGATCACAGTGACTGCCTTAGCGCTCGAAACAAGCGACGCAGAGAAAGTTCTCGATCAATGCGTATGGGTATCTTGCGACCTTTGTGCAATACGCCGCCGAACCGTGATCAACGTTCGAAAATTGGTATCCGAATTAGTCGGCGATCTCGATGTGAGCAAAATTATTATCTCTGCGACGCATACTCATACCGCGCCCGCACTGACCGATGCAAACGAAACCGATTTACATCCGTATGAATTTTTAGGCAGTTGGGCCTATCGAATTTCCGCCGATCAAATCAATGTGATGCAACCGCTCGAATACTTGGACTTTCTTGAGCGACAAATCGCACAAGCCGTCGTTCGCGCATGGCAAGCCAAGCTACCTGGTGATGCAGGCTCAGCGCTCGGCCATGCTTCGATTGCTAGGAACCGCCGCGCTGTTTTCTTTGACGGGACCACACGCATGTACGGCGACACACGAGACCCAAATTTCTCACATTTGGAGGGAACGTCCGACGACTCAGTAGATCTGCTTTGCTTTTGGCGCAACGATCAAATCGTTGGCATGGCGATCACCGTCTATTGTCCCTCTCAAGAAGTAGAGGGGGAAACCTATTTGTCGGCTGACTTCTGGTCCGATGCTCGCGAACAGCTGAGAACGCGATTTTCAAAAGATCTCTTCGTGCTGCCATTGACCGGCGCCAGCGGCGATCAATCACCACACGTTCAGATCGATAAAGCATCAACCAGCAGTATGCTTAAGAAACAAAAACTGCAATATCGCCAGGAGATTGCTCGACGGTTGGTACGATCGGTTGAGGATGTGATAGAGGTAGCCAAGCAGAATAAGAAATCGGAACTGAGTTTTGCGCATCGCCTGGAAATTATTCCATTGCCAGTATGGAAAGTCACTGAAGAACGCTTCGCGGAATCAACCAAGATTTTTGAGGCGGGCAAAAACCAAGTGAACGAACTTGCCAGCCCCGCCTATATCAACTGGCGAGTTAGTCGAACGATGGTCAATCGATACAAACTTCAGTCGACCGAGCCAGACTATGGCATCGAAGTTCACACGCTTCGACTGGATGACTTAGCGTATTGCACTAACCCCTTCGAGCTCTTTACGGACTATGGTTTGCGTATCAAATCGCGCAGTCCTGCGATTCAAACCTCGATAGTGCAACTGGCAGCGGACTGCGCTGCCTATCTGCCCACCGAACGAGCCGTCCAGGGTGGTGGTTACAGTGGCAGAATTGACGACGGAATCATTGGGCCTCCCGGCGGTCGAAAATTGGTCGATGAATCGGTGCGCATGTTAAAGTCGCTTTGGCCATAACACCGGGCTCCTCAGAAGAGCGGACCGTCGGTGACAATGTCTCTGGGTTCTCTATTTATCCACGATCCAAAGATTTCCAGCGGAGAAAGTGATCTCCTATGGCTTTTCTATTCCTTTAGCCTCCCACGAACCCAACAAATCCCCCCTGACGCCACATACGAAAACGATTGCATCAGCATCGACAACCCAGCTTGTAGAGCCAATGCGTCCCATTCAATTGATAGTACTTCCATGGTTGCGTCAGCAAAATGAGACTACCGATTTCAGTGGTAGCCCCATTTGTACCTGTCGAGCGGACGCTGGGCACTTTGCGTTTCTTTTTCCAACAGTCACTAGGGACCCGAGCCGGATGCCACCGGATGCAATCCTGTTGGCCGGGATCTACTTCAGTGCCGACGTGAACGATGAAAAGGAAATCGGCAGCCTGGCCGACGCTTTGTTTCGACAAGTCGAGATTGTACTGCCGACGGTGCACTATTTCGTTCACGATGCCCGATTGAAAGACGAGGGCACGTATGGATTTAAGGCGACTTTCAATCCGACGTATCCAGGGATTCCCTGACATCCCTGCGGTGGCTGGATTTCACCCTGGCACTGTGGCTTAAATCAGGTGCCGATCGTTTTAATGATGGAAAACTATCGCACGGACTTGTTATGGCAACTGATGCGGCATTGCCCCGGGATTGTCACGGGCTTGCGACGAGCCAGCGCTACCGGAGGATGGCTGTCGTGACCCTGTTTAAACTTGGAATCAAAGTGGCCTCGGCTATCGGCACTTGAGGCGGTGAGAGTAGGCAGATCTGTTCTTGAGCATCGGCCAGTTTCCCAACAACGATGGCATTGCAGCCAATGCGATCTTCTGCCTTTTTCAAGTCATTTTGTACACCCCATAATCCGACAACCAGTTTCATCTCCGGAAGTCGACCGCGGAGACGATTGCAAAGATATCGGGCATGCATTGATGCAGCAGGGGGCGTGGCGGAAAGACAAATCACATCGGGTTTGTGCTGCTCTATCAGATCGACGATCTCGCTTTCCGACGACGTGAAAGAGATGGATTGAACGAGGCTACCGCTGTTCCCTAAAACTTGCGCAAGCATCATGGCGGTAATCTCATCCGCTTCCGTTCTCGCAGGTAGGCAGAGAACGGACAAGCCACGGCCGTCGGCTACGGCTTTGTTCCGACTTATCTCGCTTTCCGCTGACGGGTTTTTTTCGAGGGCCGTTTTTGAGAGCGTGTTCGGAATACTTTCATTGTGATATTGAATCATGTCTTTTAGGCATTGCATCATGAACTTATGCTTGCCGTCGTGGAGTTCGCCTCGTTGCCAATGGGTCTCGGCCATAGCTAGGGCGGGGATGAGGACCGTGTCGTATACTTCGACCAACGGCATTTTCAGAAGATGTGCCTCGAACAATTCCGCAGCCTCCTCCTGGTCTCCCGCAAGTAGACGCTGATAGATGCGTTCATGGGGCTCAAAGACTGGCTCGCTTCCAAGTAGGATGTCGAGAAAGGATAGTTCAGGGACGTGCTTGCCGACAACGAGAATACAAACCGTTAATGGAGTCGCTAGCAGAAGCCCTACAGGTCCCCACAACCACATCCAAAAGAACGCGGCCACCAAGACAGCCACCGCCGACACACCGGTATTCTTGCCATAAACCCAGGGCTCCAATAAGTTGTTATTAAAAAGTTCGAGAGCCACAAACAGCCCGATGGTCAACAGAGGCGCGAGCCAACCCGTCGAGATGGCCATGGAAAGCCCAATCGGCATAACAGCAGCAATCCACGGGCCGATGTAAGGAATAAATCGCAAAGCCATTGCGAGAATCCCCCACAGCAGGATATTGGGAACACCAATGAGATAAAGTCCTATTCCGACGGAAATACCGAATGCGAGATTGATGAATAGCAGCGTTGACAGATAGCGGCTAACACGAGCACCGGCGTCCTCGATCGTCTGAGTCGTCAAGGTAACGTGACTCTTTCCAATCAGGTGGATGAAGCGATCTCGCAAGTCCTCGCGACGCACTAGGAAGAATATCACGAGTACGATGACGATGCTGGTGCTTCCCAACACCTCGAGCAGTGTGCCGTACATACCTCCAAAAACTTGCAGTGGGCTCGCTGGGGAAGAGAGAACGCGAACCGAAAAGGGTAGGTCGATGGTCCCTCGGGGTAAGTCC
>JAIPFP010000252.1 GCA_021736575.1 Pirellula sp.
TCGCCACTATCGGATCAGCATCCGACGGGGATAAACCCCGACGTGATGGCGGGCGCGCTACGCTCGGAATGCTGGTTGCGATTGACGTCCGACGGGGACAAGCCCCGTCGAAACGAACAACGCCTCAAGGCGAGACTAAGAACCGATGGCCACCACGCGGCAGGCTGGCGGGATTCGAAATGCCTTGGGCTTGTCCTGGGGATATGTTATGCTTTGTGGCTAATCGAGGCCGGCGCTCGTCGCACCGTCAGACCATGCTAGCCGACCTGACTGCCCAAGTTATGATCGACGCCTGACAAATCCATGGAGAAGGACGTGGTGCCACAAGTCGAAACGTTGAGATTCAAGTGATCGCAAGCCTCAATGAATTGTGGCGAACAGGCCGATTTGTCGCCGAACACCCAGTCGCAATAATGGAACCCGACGAGCAAATTCTTGTCGACTGGATCGTCGCCGCTGAACTTGAATACCGAACGCAACTCCCAAGCAATCCGCCGAAAGTCGATTGCACTTGTGCTGTTTGGGCCATGAAGCAATTTGTCAGAGCTTCCCAATTGATGGTGCATCGGGAGCTTGGAGAGCAGTTTATTCAGAGCGGGCTGGAAGCAGAGCCTGCGGACTTTGCACTCCGAATTTCCAACCTCAATAGCTCGGAATATGCCAGTATCCACTATTCCGTAGACTTGACCTTTCGTTTTCTGCCCGACCTCGAAAGACTTACGAAAGCTGCTTCGCAAACAGATCCACTTTTGAACCACATCGCACTCTGGGCAGATCGATGGCCGTTGTCGTTTGCACGGACGCTTCGCTCAAAAATTGAGTTAGAAAAAATGGAACCCATTTTGCAGAATCGTTGTCTACGTATTCTGTATATTGAACGGGCACTTGGACCGAATCCAACCAGCGTTGAGACGGACTACTGGGCCAAGACTCATGACCAATACGAATGGAAATCTTTTGCAATCCAACCTTGATCTTTCTGCCCTCTCACAGACGGTACAGCTCTTCAATCAAGAAGTCATCACGCCATTGAAGCAAGCCTTTGTTGGCAAGGATGAGATTATCGACCTCATGGGGATTGCGCTGATCGCACGCGAAAATCTCTTCTTGCTCGGACCGCCTGGAACGGCTAAAAGCGCTCTCGTTCGATCCCTAGCCAACCGGATCGACGGCCGAGTCTTTGACTATCTCCTTACGAAGTTTACAGAGCCAAACGAATTGTTTGGGCCATTTGATATCCGTAAACTGAGGGATGGAGAACTGCTCACGAACACCGAAGGGATGCTTCCAGAAGCCGACTTTGTTTTCCTAGACGAACTGTTGAACGCAAACAGCTCCATTCTCAATAGCTTGTTAATGGCGTTGAACGAACGGATCTTTCGTCGCGGTCGCGAAACGCGAGCTTTGCCGGCACTTTTTTTTGTTGGTGCCAGCAATCGATTGCCTGAGGATGAGGCGCTCAACGCTTTGTTCGACCGATTTTTGCTTCGCGTTCGGTGCGACAACGTTCCCGACGAGAGCTTGCCAGCAGTGTTAAGAGCGGGCTGGGCAATGCAACGCTTTCAACTGAACTCAAAAAGTTCGATCTCGGTCGAGAGTTTGCGTGAGTTGCAAAGTGCAGTCGAGTCGATCGATTTGAGTCAAGTTGCGGATATCTACATCGATTTGATTCGAAAAATGCGTCGAGCTGGCATCTCAATCTCGGACCGGCGGGCTGTGAAACTTCAGAGGCCGATCGCTGCAAGTGCACTTCTCTGCGGACGCAGTGCAGCTAATACGACCGATCTTTGGGTGCTTAAGTACATTTGGGATATTCAAGAGCAACAAGAAGTGCTCGCAACCATGGTTGAGTCCGTGTTGGAGCAATCGCCGCATGAAAATCGCGATACCGCGCATCCTCAATCTCAACGCAACGCTCCACCTAATGCCGAAGAAATAGCAACCGCTTTAGACCGCTTGATCGATCTGTTGCGAAGCACCGACTCAAGCGACGATGCGTTGGCTTCGAAGCTGCAATTGCGAGACCAATTGGCAGTTCTCACGACTCGCAGTCAGTGGGTCACCGACGAAACCCAACGCAGCTTTCTTCAAGAAAAAGTGCAAGCGGTCTGGAGCAAGCTCCAAGCGATTGAAAGGGACTGAAACGTGTGGCACAACGATGAGCTTGTCGCGAGATTCGATGGAAATTCCGGCAGTGAACGCACGGAGTGGATGCGTTGGGCATGTACGTTGAGAGATCGGCCCGAGTTTCAAGTCTGCTGCATCAAGTCGGTTTTCTGGGTGCGCGTCCGTCGCGACGATGTCCAAGACGCGGAGCGTATCTTTTCCATGCTGCTCGGCAACGAGATCTTTGAAATCGATTCGGTAGGTCGATTGATCCGTCGCGGGAAAAAGGTTCCTACCGAAAAACTGTCCCAAGAAATGACTTGGTTGCCTGTAGGCGAATTGTTGCGGCTGTGGCTCCCGCAAGTCGTCAAAGCAGATGCAAAGCCATCGATATCTCCAATCCCGCTTCGATGGGGAGTATCGGAACAAATCCTTGCACCAAGCGCGATCCTGTGCTCATTGGAGGATTGGAGTGGCTTCGTCCTAAGAAACTTTCAACAACGATGGAAATCGCTTCGCTTTGCTTGCAACGCGTCCTCGCAGATTCCGCTTGCAGGCAAGTGCCTCAATACACTTGTCGTTGGCTCTCCCGTTCCAAACATCCCTGGCGTTCGATTGTCATGCATTGACCAAATCTTGATTCCAATTCCACATTGTTGGGTTCCTGGCGTTCCGTCGGAAGCCGTTCGCCGTTCGCTATCCTTGCAAAGAACAGAATGGCTGCTTTGGTTCAGCGAGTCGTCACTCGAAATCATTGCGGATCATGAATGGATTGCAACGACGCGCGTTTCGGTGCGTGCTACGGTCGGATCCATGAAGGATCGCGTTTTGGCCAACAGCGTTCGCGGCGTGGAGACATGAATGGGAATTCGTGAATCGAAAAGCTACCTTTCGCAGCGCGAACACGCATTTTGGCGATGGGTTTCCGACGACGGGTGTGTGCAGTGGCAGAATGGAACGACGATTGCATTTGCGAAAGAGTTATCCCTTATCTTAGAGAGATTCCAGGAACGTGGGTTGCCGCGTCTCGATTGCATTTTGCTCGTCATGGCAGCCCTGCGAACGAGTTGGAATTGCTTCAACGTGAACGCAGACCAAGATCGGACCTTGTTGTCGTTTCTGAAGGGATCGATGCTCAACGATTCCATCGCGTTGCAATTGATCCAGCAACTTGACCGATTGAATGGAATCTCCAGAAAGCTCAGCAAGTCCTTTGTGCATCAATCGCTCTTGGTTGAAATGATTTTAGAAACATTGCCGATTCGATGTGAGGCTTCCGACTCGCGTCATGTGGTTCAAACTCTACGCGAAACCTGCGATGGTTTTTTTTTCATGAACGAGCTTCGAATCGTTCCGTCAGAAAAGTTTTATCTATGGCGTTTGGATCTAGCCCATTTGCTCAGCGTCCTAGAGGGCTTCAGTGAAAATTCCATTCGGAGCAGAATCGCAACCGGCGTCGATGAACCGATTCAGCCGGATGACTTGAAACTAGACGAATCCGAGAGGCGGCCCGCGCTCGACGAATTCTATTCGGATGCTTTGGAAGCACGCGAATTGATCGAAACTCTCGTCCAAGATTCAGAAAACCATTCGCTTGGCCGTCTTGCAAAAGATCTGTTGGCGGCATTGTATCGTCCGGCTCGGTTGGTTCCCGAAAAGACTTTGCATATGGAGGGCTATTCCGACATCAGCAATCGCGGCAACTTGGACCGTTTGCTCATGTCGGAGCTGGCTTACGACGACGAAACGCTGGCTGTTCGCATTGCACAGGGTGAGGCTTTGTACATGCGCCGCGAAACACCTCCGAGCCGAGAAACACTTGATCGGTGTATCTTGATCGATTGCGGCATTCGTTCGTGGGGAACTCCACGAATCTACTCGGCGGCGGTTGGATTGGCTCTGACAGCAAGCGCCTCGCAAAGTGCGCATGTGTTTGCATGGAAGACCCAGCAAGAAACAATCGAGCGTTCGTTTTTTACGGATCAAAGCGGTTTGTCATTGCATTTGGAGTCGATGCACGCTGGGTTGCAGCCGGCCAACGTTCTGGAATCCTTTTGTGAGTCCGTGGCGCAATCGAGCACCAATGCGGAGGTCTACTTGGTTCTAACTCGAGACGTTTGGGAGGATGTCGATTTTCGCATCGCGTTGCGAAACTCCAAGCTGACAGGACTGACCGCAGCGATTGTGGATCGGTTGGGCAATCTCGAATTGGTCGAGTACAGTCGGGCTGGGACGCGTTCCATAAAACGAATGCAGATCAAGCTTGTTCAACCGAATGCAAACACGGATGTTTCGGAACGAACCGCAAGTGGTGATGCGAGTTCGCTCATCACCCATGAAAAGCTCCCCAAAATCTTTGATTGCAATCCCTTTCCGTTGCGATTGTCCACGTCAAACGTCAAGCAATACGCTGTAGATTGCGGACGCTTGTTAGGGTATTCGCATGATCGACAATTGGTGCTGTGGGATGCCCATGATCTGGGGTACGTCGTATTGAAAGCGCCTATGCCTCGGGGAGAGTTGCTTGGCACCGGATTGAATGAGAGTGGGACGATTCTTTGGGTGGTTTGGGGCGAATTGTCGAAAACAGAGCGTTGGCTTTTGAGATTCAACGCAGGCGACTACTCTTTTATGGGGCAGGTTGAGTTCGACTTTCAATCTGGTCCAGCTTTCTTTGCAATGCCACAAAATGATCTCCTCATGAGTGCGAACCGATTTTTCCAAGCTTGGAACATCGTCGACGGAAGCGGTGTCCCACATTCGGTGAATGGCGACGTTTGCGGCAGCAATTTGTTTCGAGACAAAAATGGGGATTGGATTGCGGCCCATTTCAACGGATTAGGATACGATTTGGTTCCCGTCGTTTTTCAAGGCGTTCGATCTTCCAGGGACTTGCTGTTTGTGGGGCCAGGGCCAGTCCACAAAGGTTTTGTCGCGATCACTGCGTCAGGAAGATTGTTGCATTCGAATGGTAGCGACGAACCGCTTCCCCCCTGGATAGAGAAACCGCTCTCTAGTCGAGACTTCGCAATGGTGGGTAACAACCGCTGGATCCAAATTCCGACTTCTACGGGTTTGGTTGCTTTGGAAATGGACAACGATGGCAAGCCCAGTGGCTGCCATTCCAATCCTGCAAAAACTAACTCTTGGTCCTGCATCGTTTGGGGAGCTGACAAGGCGCTCCCGTCGCGATCGTATCGAAATCGATTTCACCGCATTGGAATTGTTGATGGAAAGCTTTCCTTGATGCGCAACCAAAACGTGTTGAGCTTGAACTACGAGAGTAACGGCTTGGTGTGGCGGGCAAAATCGCTGGCAGAGTCGGACATCGTTCATGCGGAACAATCGTTTGAGTATGACAGAGAGTTGTCTCGCGAAAAGGTATTTAGGCTAGAGTTTGCTCGCTCCGGCTCGATCGAAGCCATATTGGACAGTCGAGGCATGTTGCACCTGCGTTCTCTCGATAATCGGCACAGACAGATCACACTGCTCATCCAAGATGGGCTAGCAAGTGGTTGGATCAGCGATGGTCATTGGTTTGGCACGCCCTATCATTGTGGACATCATCCGCTGATCAACGCTTCCAAAATGGGACTTGATGTTTTGCTGCATATCATTGAAGGATGGAAATCATGATGGATATAGCGGTACGACTCCAATTGGGGTCGGAAATCGAGACGTCTCAATCGGCGACGGGGTACATCGTTGAATCCTATGACGTTTCGCATTGGATTGCGTTAGCCATTCACTCTTGCCCCGATGCAACACAGTGCGATTTCTTTCCATTGTTTGTTGATGGGGTCGAAAGGGGTGCGTTCCTTCGATTCTCGCCATCCATGCGATTGCGAGTTAGAGTTCCATTGGAACAGGTTGCTTCGGTGATCGAGATGCGATTGATTTCTGATAGCAGCCACATGAATCGCGAGGTATGGATTCCTTTGGCTGGGGAACTACTCCCGGAACCGCGTGCTGCCGAATGGGACTTGTTGTTGGCCGATCAGAAAGAGATTTTGATATGGCACCCGATGTTCGGATTGTTGGGGCTCGACCGATCGCAACGTTTTGGAATCGAATCGTTGATTCAGATCATGCCCTTGCCTGCTCGCCGTTGGTCCGATGCAACGGAGGGGACTGCGTTGCCGGAAAGGCTCATTCGGGTCGACGGGCCAGCTCCACCTACTTTGCAACAGTGGCTTGCGGATACGGGAAAGAATATCGGTAAAAACTCCAACGAATTATTGGGACTTTCGCCTAGCCAAGCGGAACGTCGAGGAAATTTGGCGGACGATTTCAAGATGCGATTTCTAGCTGCTCTCGGTAAATCCATCTCCAAGGTCACCGAATGGATGGCCCGCGCAGCCAGGAACAAGAACTCGCCAAACGACAAGCCAATGAATGCTAGTGCACCCGCCGAGAAGTCGCCTACCCAAGGGAGCGCACTGTCGACAATGCAATGGGCGCACCAGATTCGTGAATGGGCCAAGAACCAAATGCAGCAATGGAGTGAGGCTTTGGAGGCACGTCGCAATGCATCGGTGAATCGGTTGTTGGAAATGTTGGCCACGAACCCGGACGACGGATTGAAGTATGCGATTCCGATGTCGGATGTCGATGCCATGCGAGGGATGGGAAAAGCCGGGTCCGAGCTTGTGGCACGCGATTGGCGCTCTGCAGACTCGGGAGGTGGCGATGCTTGGTCAGTGAACGCGGATTTGCGATCTCGGCTCTTGATTCAGTACAGACAACTCGCGCTTCGAGAGCTCAAGAATGGACGATTCGAACGGGCTGCGTTCATTTATGCTCATCTCATGGGGGACTATTCGTCCGCCGCGAATGCGTTGGAGCAAGGGAAACTGTATCGTTCCGCTGCGGTCATCTATCGCGATCGACTTGGTCATCAAAGAAAAGCGGCGGAGCTCTTTCGTTTGGCTGGCGATTTTGATGAGACGCTCATTTTGTACAAGACTATGGGAATGCATCTTGAGGCGGGTGATCTCTATCGCGAGCTTGACCAAAACGAGAAAGCGGTCGAAGCCTACCGATGTCATGTCGAGAATTGCTTTAGTCGGTCACGCTGGTGCGATGCTGCGGATACCTTGGTCGGCAAACTGGATGCCACAGAGGAAGCGCTCGTGATGCTTCAACGCAATTGGCCATTTGGTCATCAAGGTGAAGTTTGTTTCGAAAAGACGATATCGATCCTTTCCAAAGCAGACCGTCATGACGACGCCATGCAGCAGATCGATCGATTGGTCAAGACTCCATCGGTTCTGGATTGTGGATCTTGGCCGGCGCAATTTCTGGCAAACGTCGTTCAGACCTATCATGTGCCGAGTGTTCAGAACAGAGCACAGCAAGCTTTGTATCTCTACGCCAGTCAAATGTTGAGTTCGACCAACCAGGGCTCCCAACACGCGGGTGTGTCCGCAGCGCTCCGAAGAGCGACTCCTGAGGATTCATTGCTTCATCGGGATACATGGCGTTATGGTCAAAAGCAGAACGAAGAGACTCGTGATACGCAACCAGCCACTCTACTACTGAAATCGGTGCCAAGGCTGGAACCAATACTCTCGATTCCGCTCAACTCGGATACCAAGTGGTTTGGAATGATTCCTACGCTTCGAGGTCCATTATGTTTCGGTGAGCACAATGGAACGCTCATCGTGCAACCTGGGTGGTTTGAATCTGGGGGGAAAGGACGAAAGCCAAGCGAGCACGCATCCAAGCAACCAGGCGGAGGTTTTGAGATTCGTTCGTTCTTCACCAACGAAACAACACAACGCTGGATCCGCAGTTCGGGAATAACTGGCAATGGGAATGAGACTTTTTTATGCTTTATCGGGGGTAGCAACGGTTCGTCCATCCTTCGCGAGGGATCGACCTATTGGTATGACGGTGCGTTGAGTTTTCGGATTGTTCCTGCAAATCCAAAGATATTAGATTGCTTCGTGCCACCTGAATTGGTTGAAAAAGTGCCTGAGGGAACGATCGAACATGAGCAGGGAGTGCTATTGGAGGATTGTGACTCCGGAGTACGGCTTGGAATCCTTGATCGTGAACGGCATATCTCGTACCCGGTACAAACATGGAGCGAGGATTTTGCAGACATCACCGATGATTTGACTGCAATGCCCGAATGGAGAATTGCAAAGCATAAATGGCAAACGGTGATCGCTTGTGGGCAGCGTTTGCGAATCTACAATTCCACCAAGCTCATCCACTCGGAGGATCTGCCACATTGTGTTAAGACCCTAACTGTTTCCAATCGATTTAGCCGCCCACGTGTCGTCATTGGAATGTCTCAAGGAGTTATGATTCAGTGGCTAATGAACGATGAATTTCGATCACTTCAAATCGACAGGCACGCCAAGAATTCCAAGGTTTGCTTCTTGCGAACAGGCCATATTGCAATCGCGCATGATGATGGAATCGATGTGTTTGCAAATCGAGGAGTTCGAGTTTTGCACCATTCAAATGACAACAGCAACCGATCGTACGCTGCGATCGTTTCCGATCCATCTTGTTTTTGGACGTTGACGGAAGATGGCTTGGTCCAAAAGTGGACGTCCCCGGAAAGACTAGGCTGAATCGCGCCTTACGATCGGAGTGAGAGCGATTGCCACCAAAATCCTTAATCGCGAATATCAAATCCCGCAGGCGCGTCCTGCGGATGCGAACTCGGTTTGAACGATGGCCATGAGACCATCGTAAGACCTTCGCATGTCGACATTACGCATGTAGAGATAGACTCGCGTTGGCCCCTGGGTTTATCCCAGGGGATCGTTACCTTCACGCTAGGGCAAAGGTCAATTACCACTGGCGTAAAGCCAGATGGCATGCATTGAATGCCCTTGGGTTTATCCCAGGGGATCATTACCTTCATGCTAGAGCGAAGGTCAATTACCACTGGCATAAAGCCAGATGACATGCATTGAATGCCCTTGGGTTTATCCCAGGGGATCGTTACCTTCACGCTAGGGCGAAGGTCAATTACCACTGGCGTAAAGCCAGATGGCATGCATTGAATGCCCCTGGGTTTATCCCAGGGGATCATTACCTTCATGCTAGAGCGAAGGTCAATTA
>JAIPFP010000253.1 GCA_021736575.1 Pirellula sp.
CGTTTGGGTTACGCTGCAGCAAGCCGCGGTGCTGTTCAGTGGTGGACGCTTAGGAGTTTAGCAGTTTAGAGAGGCTCCGCTTCCTTCTTGCTCCAACGCGGGAAGCAAACCCGTAATCGGTTCAAAGCAGCGACCATTTGGCCAGCGGACATCGACTTCCCCTAAGTCGTCGACAGGAAAGGGAGGCTCGACGACGATTCCAACGCCAAGCCCCCGGCCCCAGGAGTCAAAAGCGTTGGGCTGCCAAGTAGCTGGATATTGGATGACTCGATCGCCCGGTTGAAAAGACATGGCAAGTTCTCGATTGTTTTTGTGGTCAACAATACCAGTGAGACATTATCGGCTAGTTCGGCCAGAGGGCAATGTTCGGGAATCTTTGACTTCCCAACAAGCTAAAACTCCAAAATGTGGATTTGGGCCGATCCTCCTTGGTAAACTCCCTGCACAAGAACTCTTCCATTACCGTTGGCAGACTTCGAGACCAGCAGAGCGATGCGGCGGCCGTCGGGATGCAGGCTCAGGCTGCGGCCGTTTGGAATCGACGTGCTTTCAAAAAACGGCTTTTCGCTTTGTGGCGTCCAACACCAGACAAATCCTTTGCCCGGAAACGCACAACTCGTAGCCATTACGAATCCGGCAGGGTGGAAGATGGCGTCGTAAGCGAAACCATCGTCATTCTTGCCCATCTGCATTTCTCGCAAAAGCTGGCCGTCATCCCAGTCAAAGACCAGCACGCAAGGAAAACCGGTAGAGAATCCGCCTCCAGGAGTCTTCTGGCCCGCGCAGGCCAGACGCTTACCGTCGTGGTTAAAGCTTAGATGACGAACTCCACCGCACTCCTGAATTTTGTCCAACTGATAGAGAACGCGAGCATCAAGTTCGCGGCGAACCGTGGCGGTGTCAATGTCCCAGTCGCGAATCACCCCTTTCAGATCGCCGGACACCAGCGATGATCCGCTTGGATGAAAGCAAAGGCTGAAGATCTTTTCGGGATGAGGCCACTCCTTAAGTAACTTGCCGTCGGCAGCCGACCAAATGCGCAGCATGCGATCATTGCCGCCCGAGGCAATCCGCTGTCCATCCGGGCTGACGGCGACAGCTCGCACCCAGCCATCGTGAGCGGCATCGTTTTTCCAAACTGGCGCTGGAGTTTCGTCCGCGTATTGCCAGACAGCGATCTGTCCCCATGAATCAGCCGAAACGATGCGTTCGGTTGTCGGAATGAATGCCAGACACGGTACCCAGGCGTGATGGCCCAAGCACGGACTCAGCCGCTTGGTTTCATTACCGCTCACAGCCCAGCGCTGGATGGTGGCGTCGTATCCGCTGGCGATTAGGAACTTTCCGCACGGGCTGAACCTGGCCTGAAAGAGTTGTCGTTCATACTCGATGACCTGCTTTGTGGGCTTCGGTTCGAATTCGGAAAGCAAGGTTGTGTTGTCCATTGAATAACTCCGCAAGGCTTACACCAGTAACTCAGCAATCGGACCGCAATCGTCGTGGGCCACCGGAAGTGGCTGACCCTGGTTGTCGTATTCCATTTTGTCTGGAGGCACTCCCATCGCTTTGAACCATGTATGAAAAAGATGCCCGATGTCATAGGGCTTGTCTTCGACAAAGGTGCCCTGGTCATTGGTCTTTCCAACGACCACGCCTTTCCTGATTCCTGCACCGGCCATGGCGATCGACCACGCTTCCGGCCAGTGGTCGCGACCGACGTGCGAATTGATTTTTGGAGTTCTCCCGAACTCGCTCATCACAATTACCAGTACATTGTCCAGCATACTGCGCTGGTGCAGGTCTTCGATGAGAGCTGCAAACGGCTGATCGAACTGGCTGATCAAACTTTCACTGGCGTTGAAGTTGTCGCCGTGACTGTCCCAATGATACGAATTGACCTTCACGAACCGCACGCCGGTTTCCAGAGTTCGCCGAGCCAGCAACAGGTGACGTCCAAGTTCATGAGTCCCGTACCGCTGTCGATCCTTGTCCGTGAAGGAGGATTCGTCAAACAGGTCATCGCGTTTCATGAGTTTCTGTGCCAGTTCATAGACATAGCTGTTGGCGTCGGTCCATTCCGTTCGACGTCCGACCGCGTAGCGATCATTAAACTTTCGGCGCAGTTCATTGCGAAGTTCGTCTTCCTCCGAGCTGATGGATTTGTTTAGCAGCAAATTTTCCGGTGGCTTGCCGTCGCCTAAGGCTAGAGCACCATACTTAGCTCCCAGAAACCCTGCGTCGCTGGCCTTAAAACCACCGCTATTAGGTTTGATCCAGATATAGGGAGGCATACCGCTACTGGTCGGCCCAAGTAGTTTGGCCACCGCCGAACCCAGATAAGGATACTCCACACCTCGATTTTTCGGATCACCGCGATTAATTCTGGCGACGCCTGCGGAATGGCTGTTGTCCTGAGTACAGACGCTGCGCAGCACGGCTAGGTGATGCATTTGTTTAGCCGTGTGCTTAAGCAACTCGCACACATGAATCCCCGGCACTGAAGTCGGGATCGCCCGGAACGGACCTCCGAATTCCGTGTTCGGCTTCGGGTCCCAGCTTTCTAGTTGACTCATGCCGCCATCGAGCCAGATCAGTAGAACCTGCTTGTCGTTCTTTGCCAGTTCATCGGCCACGCAAGGTTGCAAAAATGTGCCCAAGCCGAGTCCTCCCGCAGCCGCAGCGCCGAGCATCTGTCGCCTTGAAAGCCGATGTTCCCATGGTTTGCAAAGTTGTCGTTGATTCATTGCGACGTCCGCTTTCGTTATCAGTGATTGACCACAAATTCCATCGAGGTTAGCATTGACCAAGCCCAGTTCGCGATCGCTTTTTCGCGACGGTCGTTGTGCTTCGTCAGCCATGCGACAAGTTCGTTGCGTTCTTCGTTATTGGGTCGGCGAGTGAACACGGACAGATACAATTCATCCGCCAGAAGTTCATCGCTGGTCATCGCCAGCAGACGGTCTATCAGATTACCGGATCGTCGCGATAACAATTGCAGTACCAAGTCGTCGTTCAGGCTGAACAGCGCACCTTTGACGGACGGGTTGATCTGGTCTTCAGGTTCGCGAGGTTCATTGGCAAAGGCGGCCACAAATCGTCTGGTCAGTTCCGTAAGTTCTGCATTTGGTTTTCCATCCACCGTCGCCTGTTGTAGACGTTCAAAATTACCCGTCGCCCTGAGCGTGCTATGCAGCAGTTGCTCGGCCATCATTCGCTTTTCATTAGCCAACAGGTAACTCTGCGGACGGACCTGCTCAACATTCATGGACGCCGCCGCGCTGTCAGCATTGGCAGAAGCAATTGGGTAACGGCTGCTGCGCTGATAAGTCTGGCTGAGTGCCAATTGTCGCAGCATCCATTTGATGTCGTATTGATGGGCGACGATTTCCGACGCCAGTAGGTCCAGCAATTCCGGGTGCGACGGCGGGTTGTCGGAATGATGCAGATCCAGCGGATGCACGAGGCCTCGACCCATCATCAAAAACCACAAACGATTGGCTATGTTCTTTCGAAACAACGCGGTCTGAGCTGTGGGCAACTCACTCGCCAGCAACGCCAGCATACTGACCGGCGCGGCGTCTTTTCCTTGCTCAGGAATGGGTATCTCCGAACCAAACGGAATACGCGGTCCTGTTTCGTTCTGCGTCGGATCGAAGACCGAAATAAACTCAAGCTTCTTTTTCATGGGCTTTTCCGTCACGGCGGGAATGTCCGGACCATTTTTTGCCGAAAGATTAAGGTACACGGAATACAGTCCCTGGAAGTCTCGTTGCTTGTAGTCATCGATGAACAGATGATCATGACACTGAGCACATTGCAGATCGGCTCCGAGAAACAATCGACCGACATCTCTCGTGAGTCCCGGATGATCGATGGGGTTCTGCCCATTCGCCTCGATGCGTTTGGCATAGAAAAATGCCGCGCCGCGACGATTTTCATCTTGAGGATCGGGGTTCAGGACTTCGCGAACCATCTGATCCCAGGGCTTGTTCCGTTCAAATGCGTTGTGAAGATATTGCTTCCACTTCTCATGGTCGCCACGACGTTCCATCAGCACGACATGGAACAGTTCCTGCATCCGCTGTGCATACGTCGGGGCAGCCAACAGTTGCTCAATCATTCGCGAGCGCTTGTCGGGATCGGTGTCGTCCAGAAAGTGACGGGTATCATCAGACGTCGGAATGCGCCCGGCCAAATCCAGCCAAATGCGTCTTAGAAACTCTGCGTCGTCTGCTAGCGGAGCAGGCTGTTGCCCGGCAAATCCGGCAGCAACCAGTTCGTCCATTCGCACAGGCAAGAGACGCTCGTCCGCATGCAGCACAGGCATGATCATGACAGTCGCCATCAATCCACAGACGACTTTCTGAGACAACCGATATCGCTTCACGCTGACTTCTCCGACGTCGAATGTAGTAGAAAACAACTTTATCAGTCTAGCATTGCTAACTAGGAACTCAACTGGCAACAGCCTGATTGGTATTAGTGTGGCGTAGGCTTTCAGCGCTTTCAGCCTGCGAATGACACGCTGGGACGCCGTCGTAGTCATCGGACTCGCCATCACTTCGAATCGATGATTCATCGGAGGCTTGAGAAGATTGCCTGCCCGAGAAGTTAGTTGTCTTATACGACGGTTTTTTTGTTGGTTCCCATCGGTAATTTGGTCTTTTCAAGTTGGCGCTGAGAATTTTCTGATTCCAGCTAGGCGGCGATGCTACCTGAGTGGCGTTAATGTACCGCCATCTGGAACCATAAATATTGCTGAGCAGCTATGATACTGGTCCAATTCACGCTGAATGCTTGCCAAAGTACCGCCACTTTGGCTACGATCCATGCGACCTAATCAAACGGTTCTGGAAAGAGAGCCAGTCGGTTTGGTTTGACGACGTCGTCGTTGCAACGGATTACATTGGACCATTCAAGAAGTGACGAGGGATTCAAGTGCTTACCATCCAAACCATTGAAGAGCTTGAGGACGAGCTGAGTCGCCCGACAGCGGGCGTGCTGGACACACTTCGCACGATTACCGGCGATGTACTAGTGCTTGGTGCTGGCGGTAAAATGGGACCGACTTTGTCAAGAATGGTGAGAAGGGGATTGAATGAAATAGGGGAAGTACAGCGACGTGTGATCGCTGTTTCTCGCTTTTCATCGACAAAGGCTGCGAGCGAACTTCAGCAGCATGGTGTCGAAACCATCTCCTGTGACTTGATGGATCGAAAAGCGGTGAGAGCGTTGCCGGATTCGCCGAATATCCTATTCATGGCGGGGCAAAAATTTGGTACCAACGATTTGCCTGAGCAAACATGGGTGATGAATACACTGGTGCCAGCCATCGTGGCGGAACGCTATGCAGAGTCTCGAATCGTTGTCTTTTCCACGGGCTGTGTCTATTCGATGGTGCCAGCCGATGGACCTGGGGCAAACGAAGATGGGTTGCTCTCACCGCCCGGCGAGTACGCTAACTCCTGTGTCGGTCGTGAGCGCGTTTTTACGCATTTTGCGAAACAACATGGCACACAAGTTCTATTTTTCCGTCTTTGCTACGCTATCGACTTGCGTTACGGCGTGTTGTGCGATGTTGCGACAAAAGTTGCGGCAGGCAAACCAATCGATGTTTCCATGGGAGTGGTGAATGTAATCTGGCAAGGTGATGCTAGTGCGAGAGCCATACAATGTCTTGCGCACGCCGCATCACCGCCCGTAGCGCTAAACGTCACCGGGCTAGATCGTGTGTCGATTCGTTGGTTGGCACAGCGGTTTGGAAAGCTGTTAGACTGCGAACCCATTATTATAGGAAAAGAGGGGGATGCGGCCTGGCATTGGGACGCGTCGCGCTCGTATGACTTGTTTGGTCCGCCGAGCGTATCCCTCGATACAATGATCAACGCGACAGCGGACTGGATGCGTCAGGGAGGCGAGCTATTAGGAAAGCCCACTCACTTTGAAACAACAGACGGGCAGTTTTAGTTGATCGTCGCACGGCACTCCGTGCCTTAAATCACGGCACCGAGTGCCGTGCTACACGTTTTTGGCAGTGATGAATACTAAACATGAACATTCGACTTTATCAAGCGAGCGATCTCGAAGAGCTCAAGCGCATAACCATCGAGGGCTTTGAAGGCATTGCCATCGACCAGAGCGTTGAGAACGAACTAGGTATGCTAAGTGGCCATGACTGGCGTTGGCGAAAAGCGCGACATGTCGACGAGGACGTCGAGGCGAATCCGACAGGTGTTTTTGTTGCACAAGAATTTGATAAGGTTCTCGGCTACATTAGCACGCGCGTTGACTACGCTGCTGGCAAGGGCCGCATACCTAATCTGGCGGTCGATAAGTCCGTGCGAGGACGCGGTATTGGTCGGTTCCTCATCGAACATGCGCTTGACTACTTCAGACGGGAGGGAATGTCGTTCGCGATGATCGAGACGATGGATAACAACCCGGTGGGGCAGCATCTTTATCCGTCATGCGGCTTTGTGGAAGCGTGTCGCCAAATCCATTTTGCGAAAAAACTCTAATGCGACCAAACGATGTCCGCAACCCAAACGAGGTCCGCAACCCAAACGAGGTCCGGAACCCAAACGATGTCCGCAACACGGATAAATTGCGTTCCCAATTGCTCGCAGGTCAAGCGATACCTGCGCATCCCTTGGCACTCGATTCATCCCGTCGACTTGACGAGCGAAGACAGCGAGCATTGTCTCGCTATTACATTGCCAGCGGAGTCGGTGGGCTTGCTGTTGGAGTGCACACGACCCAGTTTGCGATTCGGGACCCAAAGATTGGGCTATTCAAACCGGTGCTTCAATTAGCCGCTGAAGAGATGGATCGCGCCTCGAAGTCGCTTGTTCGCATCGCCGGAGTCTGTGGTTTAACTGGACAAGCCGTCTCCGAAGCACAGATGGCTTGCGATTTAAGATACGACGCCGCTTTGTTAAGTTTAGGAGCGATGCGAGAGGCGACTGATGACAATCTGATTGCCCACTGTCGGACGATGGCTGAAGTTATCCCAATCGTTGGATTCTATCTTCAACCTAGCGTGGGTGGTCGTATTCTGTCCTACGCATTTTGGCGTCGTTTCGTTGAAATCGAAAACGTTGTTGCGATCAAAATTGCTCCTTTCAATCGCTATCAAACGCAAGACGTAGTGCGCGCGGTAATCGATTCCGGTCGCGAAGACATTGCGCTTTATACGGGTAACGACGACAACATTGTGCCAGATCTACTTACTCCTTTTCGTTTTGGAAGTAGGAATTGTCGTATTGTCGGCGGCTTGCTGGGACATTGGTCGGTTTGGACGAAGCGAGCCGTGGAGTTGCTAGATCGATGTCGACATGCCGAAGCATCGTCTGAGCTTTTGCGGCTCGGAGTTGAGGTTACCGACAGCAATACCGCTTTTTTTGATGCCGCCAATGCTTTTCGGGGGTGCATTGCTGGTCTACACGAGGTACTGAGACGTCAGCGAATTCTTGAGGGGACGTGGTGCCTCGATGAAGATGAAACTTTGAGTCCCGGCCAAAAAGAGGAGATTGATCGTGTGGTTCGCTGTTATCCGCACCTAAACGACGACGAGTTCGTTGAAATGCACCGCGATGATTGGTTGCGATTGTGATTCTCACTCTTACACTACATTGGGAGCAATATCCACCCAACCCGGCGTGTCAAACCGGTGCGAGTTGGACAGAGGTGTCTGGCACTCGCCAAGTTGCCTTTCACGCGAGGATCCGCACGGGCGTTCTTAGGCGATTCTGTTCGCGACCATGATCATTTCTTCATCTGGATTCTTTGCGACGATGCAGTCATGCGAATGGTAAATCCAGGCAAAGTTGCCATCTATTCTGTTTTGCGAATGTTTAGTCCATACCGCAATTCCTTCCATCTCCATTCGCAAGTATTGGCCAGACTTAGTTGTTGTCTCTGCGTATCCATCAAGTTGCAATTCTGGGTCCACCGCAATGTACCGCTTCCACTCATCGAGAGATATTGAGTCGCCGCGTACTTCGACTGCACAGAAATCTCGCCTTGTGATGTGGAGGTCGTAACCCATGCCCGCTATGTAGCTAAAAAGATGAAATTGTAATTCTCTGGCGTGGCACCGGCAAACGCAATCTTAATGTAACCCATCTGGCTGGTTGAAGGGGCTGGCGAGCTACTTGAAGGTGAAGGATTGGCTGGGAGCCGAGTAAATACCGACGCTCCGGCGTGTCAAACTGGAGCGGGTTGGACGGTGGTGTCTGGCCCTCGCCAAGCGGCCCATTTACAAAGTAGGGAGATTGGCTAATGTTGCATCAACAACAGTAGTTTCGTACCGTCAAGTTCGAGTGGCCAGCCTCTTGACCAAGATCACCAAGCGTTTCAGAGTAATGAAACTTCCTATCGTAATCGATATGATTATTATGCTGAGCTCGAATACCAGCCGACCGAGATTTGCATTTGGCAGTTCATGAATTGATGGCAGTATCAGGAACATTACCATTCCAAAAGGTACCCATGAAGCGATGATGTCTATTGGAATCGACCAAATCGATCGGACGACCGTGGAGTCGGCGTTTTCTCTCGATCAATTGGCGGCGATTGGTAAGGATTTGATTCCACAGTGCCACGAACTGGTAACTCTCCCGCACGACGCCGGTAAACTTCTAAATGTACCTCCACTGGCAGCTTGAGTGGGGAGGGGTGACGCTTGGAGGAGGTTTGGCTGGAAGCCGCACCGGCGTGTCAAACCGGTGCGAGTTGGTAGACCTACTAAGCTCCCTTTTTGTCTTGCCGCTAGCTTCAAATGTCCGGGTTGTTAGTCTTGGACAAGCGGCGATTTACTGGTTGCTTGTCACGGCATTTGACAATTGCTGAATCTACGCCGATTCGATGCTACAGGAGTCGTTATTTCGTCTCAATTCGTTTGATCGCCTCGGCGACGCCTGGACCGTCCGGCAATTGTGCGAAAGTGCGACGATATGGTTCATCAGCGTAGTAAAGTCTCCATTCAGTCCAAGAGAGATTGCGGGCAATGTTCTTAAATGACTCGCTGTACGCTGGTATGGGCAACTCCGCGAAGGTCGCTCTATAGGCCTGATTTGGAAAAAGGTTTTGCCATTCAGCGAGTGTCAGATTGCGGTTCACGATCCGACTAGCTTCCTTTCTCCACGCACGAGGATC
>JAIPFP010000254.1 GCA_021736575.1 Pirellula sp.
GATGCTGCGGATGTTCCGTTCGCAACTTATATTGGCTCAGCCCAATTAAAGTCCAAGAACGTTTGGGCGAACTGGCTTCAAGGAAGTGTCGCGCCTGCACCTCTTCCCGATCAGGCCGCGATCTCAACGGTTTAGAGATCGACAGGCCGTTTTGCAAGGCTCCGGCAGTTGAAACGCCAGCACAAGCGTTTGAAGTGGTAGTGAATCGACGGACTTCGATTGAATAAGAGACTCTGCCTTCGACACGTCCGATCGAACTCGTCATTTCCCCCAGACGCACCCCATGCTCGTGATCGCTCGTGTGCCTAACTGGTTCAGAAACCAGCGCGCTGATGGGTTTTAGTGCGCGACGAATACGATTTGCAATCGTACCATCAAACTCGTTGAGTATGGCACACGCTTTGCGAGATCGATGTTGTGCCCTCGACAGCGCGAGATCATGTAGGATTCCGAATCCTTGAACCTGGAAAAATTTTTGAAAGAGGATTGAAAAGATGACGACGAAAGAAGAAGTTCAAGGCACTTGGAACCAATTGGCAGGTGCAGTAAAAAGCAAGTATGCTCAGATCACTGGCGATGATCTAGCGGGAATCAATGGAAACATCCAGCAGCTTGCCGGTATGATTCAGAAGAAGACCGGTAAGGCACGAGAAGAAATCGACGATTTTCTCCGATCGGTTTCCAACACCACTTCAACAACCGTCGAGAGAATCTCGGAAGCTGCGAGCGACATGGCAACCAAAGCTTCGGAGACACTTCGCGATGGTTACGACTACGCACGTGAGACATCGCGTGACGGAATCAAAAACGCAAGGGAAACGGTCCAGCATCGACCAGGTGAATCCATGCTATTGGCGATGGGTATTGGGCTCGTCGCTGGCTTAATCATCGGTTCGTCCATGTGCGGCAGACGAAACTACTAGTTGTTGCTTCAGCCCGATAAGCAGCAAGTGCTACCAGCTAGGCATCGCAAGTTCCCAAAAATGGGGCCAGCGTGCCTGGCTTTTTGTGTCTTCACGCAGAGGACGCCTTACGTCCGTTGTTGGTGGAGAAACGACGGCCTAAATGACAGTTAAGAATGCAGGAAGAAATATGTCAAAGAGTAAAGAACTTTTTGCCTCCTCAGGGAATGGCAAGCCGGAGTATGAACCCTTTCGAGGCGATCCGGAAATTCCGTTTCCCCAGCGGCCAGATCTGAAATTGCCGGATGTCGGCGATCCGCCCCATCTGATTCCACTCACTCCGTGCCTACTCCCAACGGCTTCGCTACTCAGGGCTACGCGCTGTCGGATTTAAGATCGCAATTTCCACCCAATGAGAAGTCCAAGACCGAAGCACCAAACGGCTGCGACCTCTGGCCTCGATTTCGCATAATCTTGAAATAAGCCAAAAAGGTCCTTCGCAGGTTCCGTTACGTAGTGAGTGCCGCATTCCATGGCAGTTTCCTTTGCCATATTGGCGGCCATCGATAATTGCTCGCCTGCGCCTCGAAGGGTCTCCTGTGTCATGAAGGCCCCGTCTCGAGATGGATTCGTGTTTGACATCATATTTTCCATTGTTGTTCAAGAAATTGTTCTGATCGGCGTACCAACTGTTGGTATCCCAATGGGATGTATCACGAAGCAAACGCTGCGCCTAACGTGCAAGTTCCCCTGAAAAAAACACAGTAACGAGGGGCATTGCCTCCGTGCTTGCCGGACGGTCAACCAGTTCGTACGCACACTCAGCAAATTGTTCGGTCGGAAACCAACCGTCGACACTTCGCTGGGGTTCTCGGCTCACAGACCTGTTGCGGCAATATGCCATGGTGACATGCCGGCCTACGAGAAGCCAGGGCCAAATGTCTAGAATTCTTTGCGCAGAAAGTTCGCGCGTGGCACTGCTGGAATGAATGCGATTGCAGACTACTTCGCTGCGAATCGGTCTCTCATCGACTTAACTTTGTCGTGATCCGCTCTCACACTCGCGTACTGCTTATCGATAAGGTCACGAATGGAAGTTTCAGATACAGCGGACATTGCGTCCTCATACGCACTCTTGATAGCATCCTCCCCGCGTTCTGCTTCTGCCAGGATTGCATACGGATCCCCTCCACTGATCATTCCACGCAAGTTGATCCAAGCCCGATGCAGTGCACCAACATAGGAGCCTAGCACCGCTGCCGTCTCACCGCTCCATGAAATGAATTCCCTAAGTTCGAGTGCGTTGTTTCTTCGTTGGCGAGCTAGTTCGATAAACAAAGCCGCGATCGATTTATCCTTGATGTCCTTAGATGCTTCGGTGAAGCCTTCGTCCGAGTCGATATTGATGCGGACCAAGTCATGCAACTTGGCTATGGTGAGGCTTTTTAGTTCTATTTTCGTTTCCATGATGGACTCCGGTGTCGAAAATTAATTAGGCAAAGGTCGAACCGAGTTCGGACCGTAGATCACCCAACACAGCAAACGAAGGGCCAATTAATAACGCGCATCCCAGAATATGTGTCTTCACAATGGATTTGCGTGATCTCCGTGCGTTTTCTCCCCCTCGCCCCGCTTCGGGAGTACAGGGCGGATCAAAAGATGTGGGTGAAGATGAGGGGCATTAGGCCACGGTTTTCAACTCATGCTGTGATCCATGCCTTCACGATTGAACGGCACACAAGTGTCCGCATTTTCCACTGCCCATGCTAGCTGCGATCCCGACCTGCTAAGCGGCCAAATACTTTGAAACTTTCGCAGTTGCGAGCGACCCTACCGAATCGAGTCACCTTCGAATACGTTCTTCGTCCACTCAAGGTTCTTCGAAAACTCTTCCGAACTTCGTTTGAACTGGCTTACTCGAGTGACGTTTTTGAAAGAGATTGCCGCCACCACGATACTCAGCATGGATAAACAACCACCGACTGCCAGTTGTGCAACCCATTCTTCCCATTGGAAATAATAGGCAACTGCCGAGGCAAGGCCAAAGCCTGCGACCGGCAAGCAACCCAGCAAGCAGCAACAAGCAATCATGATCGCAGCAGCCCATCCTTTTGACTGGTGGAGTGCAGACTCCGCATCTGCTTTGAACAATTTGCCCTGCAGTTCCGCAAGCTCCAATAGGTCACCAGCGAACGCCCCCGCAGTCGACTTGATGTCCCCTACCAGATTGGAATGCCTGTATTTTCCATTCATCTTCTCGATGTCAACCATCCCAGAGTCCCCCCAACTACGAACGCGATCGCCAGGAAAGTCGCAGGTTTTGCAGCTATGATTTCGCGAGCAGTGTCGATTGGATCGGAACGATTCTGATCATACTCGAGTGCAATTGCATTGTCCGAAAGCATCTCCTGTTGATGGCGTTGCTCGTGCAACCCCTTAGTCCTTTGGTTTCTCGTGCTGAAATCGATCATTGATTTCTCCTTTCGCGATCCCGCGTTGCAGCATGTTTGCAATGTATGTCTTAACGGCGTTCGATACGATCGAAGTTGCCATAATTGCAATCGAATTGCCGATGGTTGACCGAATAGACTTGTTGTCGACCAGCGGTGCACCCGTCGCCAGCATCGATGGAGAGGGTTTGGAAACTACAAAAAAGGAATTACGAACAACTCCAAAGCCAACCAAGGATGCGGCCGCTACGGAAAGGAGCGGCTTGGCTCGAACATATTCCTTCCAGTCGACAAGTCGCTTCGCCTCTCCCTGAAGCTCGACGACGTGATCGTGACCGGACATCCGTACTGAACGCATGCGTTCAATAATCTGCTCCACATCCACCTCGGTCTTACTTTGTGCAGCGCTGATCACGATCGCTTTCGATTCGACATGGAGAGCCCAAGCAGGATTCCCGCGATAACTCCAGATCCTACGGCGATAGCCAACGACTCCAGCGGCCGACGACCGACGCTTTGAGCCGTATAGTCCAAGCCTTTTTTAGCTTCCGAAGCGACGCGCCCGTATTGGTCACGAATGACTTCTTCCGCCGAGTCAACATATTGCGAAGCTCGATTGGCGACTCGACCGTAAGTCGATCCTGCCGTTTCGCAACATTCCGACAAGAATGAAGCAATTTGTTCTCGACTTTGGCCTGATTTGCGTTGAACCAACCCTACCAACTGTTCGAAATTACCCTCAACTCGGGCCAGCTCATCTGCAGTGAAATCGCCAAATTTCCGCTTGATCGAACCAACGATATCGTTCCAGTTACCCATCAACTGATCTCTAGTAATCATTTCAATAATCTCTACTTGTACGAGTCGGCGGATTTGTTTTGATCCGTCTTCGGATCAAACTACTGTTTCAACAAGCAATGCAATCGCCATGCCGCAATGGAAACATTTCTTAATCGCGATTAAAAGGTTGGTCGTAAGTTCAAAAATGGTGCAGTCTGTTCGAAAAGCGATCAGCTTTCGACGCTCGCTGGCACATCACATATCAGCTCCGGCGATCCGATTGAATTAGGCATAGTCGTGAGTTTGTTAGCCAACATGGTCCGGCGACATTCCCTGCCATAGTTCGAATGAAGCTCCTCCTGCAATGCTATCACAACAATTAGGCGTGAATTGCATTTGACCAAACGTGTCAAAGCCTTGGATGACACTCTCGGCAAAGGAGTATAAGCCATGTCAAAGAAACCCAAGGAAATCGACTTTCGCAGGGAAGCCGACGATCAACTCAAAGCTATCAAGTCACGTATTGGACAGGAGGTCCCACTCAGCAACCGCTACGTGCGAGGCCAGCGGGCGATTCTTGTCTCTGTTGATGGTCAAACCGCAACGCTTCAATTCCCCAACGGTGCGACGCTTGCCAATGTACCGCTTCGGGATTTGGTAGATGACAGCGGCTACTGGAAACCTTAATCCTAAAATAATTTCGAATTCATTTGAGCATTGACCTAAGTTGTCACCGGCTCATCTGATAGTGATCATGTTGGGACGCGGCAGACCAACCATTCCCGCACTGCCGCCGCAATCGAACTCAAGGAAGAATCCAAATGCTAGTTCTAAGTCGCAAAGTTGGTGATAAGTTGGTTATCGACGGCAACATCACTGTGGAAGTTGTCAAAATCCAAGGCAACCGCATTTCGCTCGGAATCGTTGCGCCATCCAATGTCAAGATTCTTCGGGGTGAGTTGAGCCAACCGAAAGTGGATGCTCAAACTTTTGAGATTGTCGTTGAAGATGGGTTGCTGGTGGCTTGCTAGAGCTTGGTTTGGCAGGTGGTTAAGCTATCCACGGCCCGGTTGGCATGGCTTCAGTGTAGATCAGTTGTCCTCAACTGATCGGTCTTCCAAGCAGGAACGATTGGGACAATCGTTCTACACTATGGTCGCACGATAAAGCTGTCTGTTTTCGAACTTCACACTTCCAATTTCATCCGTGCGTTCCTCACCTAAAATTGACGAAGGTCCGCAAGTCATCGTTGAACAACGCCTTGTACCGTCAGGCATTTGTTAAGTGCAAAGATAGTTCAAGCTGCTGAAACCCTTGCCGACATGCGAGACTTACCCGGCGCGCGTTTTCATGAATTGAAGGGAAACCTCGCCGGGAAGCTTGCGGTTGACTTGGTGCACCCCGATCGATTGATCTTCTCGCCCGATCATGACCCAAGGCCAGTATTAGCTGATGGCGGGTTAGATTGGCAAAAAGTTACCAAGATCGTGATCGAAGGTATTGGCAACTACCACTAGTAGGTTGGGACCATTGTCCCGACCGTAGGTACTAAAAAAATGCTCGGGACAATGGTCCCAAGCTACGAAATGAAGCTTAACACAATGCCCCAAAACAAAACCAAAATAAAACCTCGGATTCCGTTCGAACCCGATTACGCAGTAGCTCCCGGACGCACGTTGCTAGAGACAATCGAAACGTCGGGGATCGATCAAAACGGTTTCGCACATCCACAGTTTGGACGAAAAGTCCAACCAACAAAACCATCCTGCCAACTATCCGCAACAGAAAGACCCTCGATTGCTCAACACCATTAAAACGTTTTTTGACCCACGAATGTCTTGCCCCTCCGGTGGATTTTCTCCATCTGGCGAAAAGCCAGCGGCTGTCTACGCAGACTGGTTTGAGCAGCAGCTCATTGAGCCGATGGCCTTTGAACCAGTTAGCCGCGATGATTTGTGCTTGGCGCATTCGAGGGCTTATGTCGAAGGTGTGTTTTCTGGCAAAACAAACAACGGGCATGGAAACAGAAACCTTGACGTTGCCGAATCGACCCGTTGGACGGTTGGCTCGATGGTTGCTGCGGCTCGAGAAGCTGTCCGATCGCGCGTCGCATGTTCGCCATCGAGCGGATTTCATCATGCTTGCTATGGTGCTGGTGCAGGATTCTGTACGTTCAACGGATTGATCGTGGCCTGTCGGAAGTTGCTCGCAGAAGGATTGGTGCGACGAGTCGGTATCCTTGATTGTGACTGGCATTATGGAGATGGTACGGACGATATCATTCGGCGACTCAATCTAACCGGCAACGTCGTGCATCACACCAGCGGTGACGAAGAGTTTCGTGATTCAGACCACTACTTTGTTTGGTTGGAGTCCGCAATCCAACAGCTTCGAGACGCCAACGTCGACTTGATTCTCTATCAAGCTGGCGCAGATGCGCACATCGACGACCCATTAGGAGGTTTGCTCACAAACGAAGAGCTGTCCAAACGCGACTCCATGGTATTCGAGGGATGCAACGCTGAAAAAATTCCGATCGCTTGGAATCTGGCTGGCGGCTATCAACAAGCCGCGGACGGCAGCATTCACAAAGTGATCGACATTCACCGCGAAACCATGCGCCAGTGTAAACGAGTATTTGACCAAGGATTATTGTTAACGCCGTACTGCATCGTCATTGACGGAGAATGCCGATGTGGGGAATAGTTCGTTGGATCTTGGCGTCCATCACGTTGGCTGTTGTTACGCAGGTAGCACATAAGAACCCACGCCTCGGCGCGTTCATTCTTACGCTGCCCATACTAAGTATCATCGCAATGGTCCTGCAGTGGCAGCAAAACCAAGATCTAGCGACCACTTCTAAGTTTGCTCGCGAGACACTTGTGCTGGTCCCGTTGGGGCTTCCGTTCTTCCTACCACTAGCATTCGCAGATCGGCTCGGGCTCAACTTCTGGCCTGCGTTTGGGATCGGAATGCTCCTTGCAAGTTGTACGGTCGGAACTTGGCTTTGGCTTGGTCCAAAATAAACTTGGATCAAAGAAATAAAGCTTACGTCGACTATCCTCCGCCCGCTGCCAATAACTTCTCACGTGTCTGTTTTCCGAGTTCCAACGCAAAGTAGTCTCTTTTTTGTGCTTCGCCATAGCGTTTAGACAACTCCTCCAAGTCACAATTCTTTTTCTTCAACGCGGCACAAATCGACTCGTATTCCGCGATCAACGGTTCGTTATACTGCTTTTCAAATCCCATCGCATCCGTCGCATACAGTTGGTCTGCTTCCCAAAGAATAGCTTTGCCTCCAAGTTCGGTGATCTCGGTCGCGAGCCATTGGAATTGCTCCTCGGTTCGCGGCGTCTTGGGCAAAACCCAAATGGCATCTTGAATCGCAATCGCTGCCAGTTGTTTCAGCTTTCGCCAGACAAAGACACGGCCGGCCGTTGGCTCCCGAGGGATTTTGTAGGTCAGCAGCAACCATTTCCGCACAAGCCGAACTCCGTTTAATGGAGCAAAGGATAAATCGCTAGACCGATGATCGCTGCGGCGAGCACGACAACGGGTTCCGGCAGTTTCTTAAATCGGAGTAAAACCGCAACCGTTATCAATAGCAACGCAATCTTTGGCCATTCCGGGGTCCCGTCACTCGTGAAAATCGTTCTTCGTCCCAGCACCACACATGATCCAGCAATCGCACCTACAGCAGCAGCTGTCACGCCATCGACAAAGGCAACAATACCTGGTCGTTTGCCGTGCTTCTTGAAATAGGGGGCTGGAAGAATCGTGAATAGGCAGCACGGCAGAAACGTTGCCAAAGCTGCAACGGATGCCCCAAGGAAGCCAGGACCAAATCCACCTTCTCGTCCGGTGACGATGAAACCGATGAAACCCACTGTAATGACAACGGGCCCCGGAGTGATCATCGCGACTGCGACCGCATCGAGAAACTCTTGGTCGTTGAGCCAGGCATATTCCTTGACGACCCCACCATAGAGAAAGGGAACGATTGCAAGTCCACTTCCAAAGACAAACGCGCCAGCCTTGGTGAAGAAAAATGCGATCTGCGTCAACAATTCACTTAGTGGTGCTTTGGCTGACGCGAGCAGCATCCACTGCTGGATCGAGACACTTGCAGCTGTTGCGTTCTGCCTGCGCCACCATGGAATGCGTGACGAAAGGACTAAGAATCCCGCACCAAGGAAAAGAAGAATGTTCTCGCTCTCGGTGATGATGGTCGCTGCTGCGCTCGCCAAGTAGATTCCCAAAAGGAGCTTTTGCTTGCCAAGCGTTATCTGAGTTAGTTTGTACGCGCTGATCGAGATGATGCCAATAACACTTGCGCCCACACCGTAGAAAACGGCTTGCATCCATCCAATCCCGCCAAAGCGAACGTAAGCCCATCCCAGTGTGAGTACCATTAAGAAAGAGGGCAACACGAAAGCTGTGCCTACTACAGTCGCACCGCGAACTCCATAGTGAACGTACCCGAGGTAGATCGCAAGTTGTGCCGCGAGGGGTCCCGGCATCAGCTGCGCCAGCGTCAGCCCCTCTTTGTACTCGGTTTCCGAAATCCATTTCCGATCCTCGACAAGATCGCGGTGCATGTAGCCAACTAAGGCAACCGGCCCGCCGAATCCGAACGTGCCAAGACGCAGTATGTATTTTGTTAGCTCGCTGAGCTGATAGCCTGGAGTGGAAGCTTGTGTTGTTTCGGTCGTCATAAATCGCGTGAGATCATTAGATATGTAACCGTGGTTACTCCAATTGTAGCGACACCTTTTCGTTCGCGATACATCACCATCGGCGGAATCAGTTCCTAAGCCTCTCGAAAGCGACGATCGGAGGTGCGGCTGAAGAAACCGCTGAAAAGTCGAAATTTTTCAGGTTCCGTGGTTGAGTCACAACGCAAATCGACCGTACAATATTCGACTTTGGATCGAGGCCTGTGACGCAACGTTCCTGGAACGGGCATCAGTCGCATACTTACCCGTTGCCGAGTCATTGTTCTAATCCAGTCGTC
>JAIPFP010000255.1 GCA_021736575.1 Pirellula sp.
TGGCAAGCACGACAGCTCGTTATTCCAGGAATCATGATTTGGCTTGCGTCCATTTCAGAATCAATGGATCTCTCGTGTTGCACATAGGCTGCAGAATGGCAGTCTTTGCAGGAGACCATCAAGTGCGCTCCGTGTGTAAAAGTTGCGTCTTTTAGCCAACGACTTGCAATATTACTCGCCTGCACGATCGAACTCGACGTCGCCTCGGCACTCGAGTGACATTTGATGCAACCCTCGGCTTTGTCTGTCAGCAATGAGTTCAATCGGATGCTTTGGCCCTCGATTTCGACGTCCGTCAGCTTCGACTCGATGCCACGCCGTTTGAGGGACTCGAACAGTCTCACCGGCATGAGGCTTTCGATAGCCGCTTGAGTTTGAACGCGGTCAAGTCCATGTTCGACTCCACCCAAATCGTGGCAAGCAACGCAGTGCTTTTCATATTCGATCGGCTTGTAAAGCATGTGTGAATTCGAACGAACACCCATTCTGCCGTCCTTGAGGACTGGAGAAAAGGACTCAAGTTCTTCGTAGCCCGGCAATGCGACGTCCCGTTCGTGGCAGTCGCTGCAACGAAGTTGGATTAAATCGCCAGCACCAATTCGGTCCTGGTACTGTTTCCGATATTTTTCGGGGATATTGTCGATGTGCTTCTCGGTGCGATCGCCAGGTTTTTTGGGCTGGCCAAGCCGCAAATGCTGAGTGTGACTGAATTTGATGGTCCCAGGATCTTTGCCCAGCTTTTCGAAGGGAAAAACTGGATGTCCGTCCGCATTTGAGAAATTGCTTACCGTTGCAAACTGCGTATTGGTGGCGACAGCAACTTTTTCGAGTTTAAGATGGCAACGCACGCAATCATTGTCCGCAACATCAACCAAACTCCGATTCAATCCAAGATGTTCGCGATGGCACGAACTGCAACTCTCCGACGCCAGAACGTTTGGATTGGTTTGTTTACCAAAGTGGTCGGTGACTGAGTGGCACGTACTATTGCAGTTATTGTTGTTTTGCGAGATCGTTTCAGGAACTTCGCCGCCGAATGCATCTTTGCGAATGGGAAGAAATGGCAAATGACAGTTCTCGCACCCCGTTTTGTTCCATGCAAAGTGGGCTCGCGAAAGGTCGCCGGTACTCACTTGCAAAGCTCCCCGGCTAGAGAACAACCAAGACGAATAGGCGATCGCCGCGAAAAATCCAATGACACCAAACCATCGCTTGCGATGAACAAACCGGTCGGCTAGCGTGTGATACTGCCGATCGATTCTTTGCGCGCGTTGTTTTCCGTTCCTGGACATGCAAATTCCTTTGCCTGTGTTTTACAAGTACTTTAACGCGAGGACAATGTGAGTTATCAGCAGCACACCTAGCATGACAGAAACTCCCGCATGGATGGCGATCCAACCGTGAAGCCACGTTTGAGCACGCCTTTGTGCGTTGAATTGATGCCGTTGCTCGCACAATTGCTCTAGGCTTTCCAGTATAGTTCCTGCGTTGAGAGAACAGGATTCTCGCAATAATCCAAACCAGTCATTCGTTTTACGCGGGGTTCGGAGGGGCGATAGGCGATTTGACCTCGCGTTGGTTTTGTCCTTGGAGAGCGGAATACCTCTCAGCAAGAACGGTTCGATCACCGACGCGTACTGCCGCCAAACTTCACTGCCGTCGAGTGGATGAAACTCCATTTCGGCGCTCTCCATTTTTAGAAGCGAGCGATGGTCCCCTCGTCGCTGAATTGCGCCGACCACGATCTGACTGACTTGGCCATCCTGATCTCTCACCATACTTGAGCCTCTCATCTTGGCAGATATCTCGTCAAGGTTCGCAAGTTTCGTCAATCCAAGCGGCTTTGGACCAAAGGCAACGGTCAACATTCTCCTCGCATCGAGGGCACTCTGAATCGAAACATCGTCGATTTGACTGCCGATGGTTTCAAAGGGCAAATTTCCAAGCATCCATTTTGGAATGATGATCTGCATAATCCAACCATATACGCCGCTTGCCAGTACAAACAACAAAAGGCACATTAACGTTGTACTAAACGTTCCTCCGAATCGGTAACCGGAGTGAATAAATGCGAGAGGACCAGTCGACAGCCCAAGCCACAAATGAGCAGATAGCCAGAACTTGGTTGGAAACAACTTGAAGCGTCGAAGTCTTTTGCGCGGCCACAAGAGCAATTCGAAGAAAATGATGGAAGCAGCAATAGATCCGGCCACCAAGCCCGGTAGTGAGCTTCCTGAAACGATGGCACCCGATGATCGGGACGCCCAAAGTTGCCAGGCTGCAAGCCACACAACCAAAATCACCGCAAGCAAAAGTGGTCCGATGTGAATTTTTAATTTTCGGACCAGTAACACGGTGTGCTCACGAAACGAACGTCCCCAATGTTCAACCCATCTTATCTTGTAATCGTTGACCCATCGGTTGTCAACTTCGGGCAAGGCGAGCGGCAGAGGGCAAGTGAGCGGCAGAGGGCGAGCGGCAGAGGGCAAGTGGCAGAGTGAAATAAAAACGGCGAGCATCTGCTCGCCGTTTTTTCGTAGTACAGGCTGCCAGCCTGAATCGACATGCAACAAAGGCTAGCAGCCTGTGCTAAAGATATATCTAACCTGCCGCTCGCATTAGCTCACGGAATTGATCGTCTTCAACAATCGCGAGATGATCTTGTATGGATCGGCTTGGGAGTTTGGTCGTCGATCCTCCATGTAACCCTTATAGCCGGCGTTCATGAAGCTGTGAGGGATACGAATCGATGCACCGCGGTCGGCTACACCGTAGCTGAACTTGTCGATCGACTGTGTTTCGTGCAAGCCGGTCAACCGCAGATGGTTGTCAGGTCCGTACGCTGCGATATGTTCGTCTCGATACTTGTCGAATGCGGCCATGAGCTTGTCAAAATACTCCTTACCACCTTGGTCGCGAAGTCTGTCGGTCGAGAAATTGGTATGCATTCCTGAACCGTTCCAATCCCCCTTGATCGGCTTGCAGTAAAGCTCGATATCGAGGCCGTACTTCTCCGCCAATCGCATCAACAAGTAGCGCGCGATCCACATGTCGTCGCAAACCTTCTTGGATCCCTTGGCGAAAATCTGGAATTCCCATTGGCCTTTTGCAACTTCTGCATTGATACCTTCGATGTTGATGCCAGCATCGAGCGTAATGTCGATGTGCTCCTCAACCACTTGTCGAGCAATGTCGCCAACATTCTTATAGCCGACCGCCGTATAATAGGGTCCTTGAGGTGCTGGATAGCCACTTTCCGGGAAACCAAGCGGACGCCCATCTTCGTAAAAGAAGTACTCTTGCTCGAATCCGATCCAAAGGTCCGCCGATTCATCCACCGTAGTGCGGAAATTGGATGGGTGCGGCTCGCCGTTTGGCAACATGACTTCGCACATCACCAAAAAGCCGTTAATTCGTGTGCTGTCTGGGTAGAGAGCCACCGGTTTGAGAATACAATCGGAACTCTTTCCTTCGGCCTGTTGGGTAGAACTACCGTCGAAGCCCCACAACGCAAGGTCTGCCACGGTCTTGGGTTCTTTGTCCACAATCTTGGTCTTGCTACGTAGATTAGGTTCTGGCAAATAACCGTCCAACCAAACGTACTCGAGCTTAAATTTCTTGTCTGAAGACATTCAGCTTCTTCTCTCGCATACAAAGGAATATTTCAAAGTGTTTTGGTTTGCCTTCCCCCGTATTCCTACGAGAGAATCGACGTACGCATTCACGCTTGCATACCGCCTCCCAGCTAACACCCGTCAACTCAATTCCATTTCGTCTACCCAAACAAAATAAAACCAAGTCTCAAAACCAAGTCTGATTTACCCGCAGTCGTCCTCGTTGGCCATGACAGACCACCGATTCCTTCGGTCAATTTCAACTGACCGGTCCCCAAACAAGGTCGATTGATGTTAAGCTGATATCGCTTAACCGAGACATACATTACCGTCCTGTATCAGCCTCAGCAAGCGTCCCGCAAAGTTTCTTTAATCCAACTCCTTCAAGATTAAATCCGCTTATTATGCACGCGATGCCCCTGCTGCTAGGTGTCTTGGCGATCATGGCGATCGCCTACCGTTTTTACAGCGCATTTTTGGCTGCCCGTGTGGCCTGCATTGATCCGAATCGTGCGACGCCGGCCGAGCGGCTCAATGATGGTCAGAATTACCATCCGACCAATCGATGGATTCTTTTTGGACATCACTTTGCAGCGATCTCCGGTGCTGGCCCATTGATTGGTCCTGTGCTTGCCATCCAGTTTGGTTATATGCCGGGCCTTGTTTGGTTGGTGGTGGGGGTATGTTTGGCTGGGGCAGTGCAAGACTTCTTGGTTTTGAGTGCGAGCGTGAGGTATGACGGCAAGTCGTTGGCCGAAATGGCCAAGCATTTGTTGGGGCCACGCACTGGGGTCATCGCTTCGATTGCCATTTTGTTTATTGTGATCATCGCGTTGTCTGGACTGGGTGTCGTGGTGGTGAAGGCGTTAGGGGGTGAAACCGTTAAGCTGATTGCAACTTCGAAGATTTCCTACCAAGGTGATCTTCAAAAGACACAAACACCTGCGGGTACCGTGATTCGAGTTCCGTCTGGCTCGACCATTGAGTATCCCAATGGTTCTTATAAGAGGAGCGAGTCTTTTACGATTCAAGTTCCAAACGATGCTGATTTGGGAGCGAGCGCGGGAACGATTGTGGTGCCGGAAAAGTCATTGGAATTGATCAAGGGAAGCTCATGGGGAACGTTCACCATTTTTTGCACTATCCCCATCGCGTTGTTGGTCGGGTGGTACATGTATCGATTCCGAAAGGGTAGGATTGGCGAAGCATCGTTACTTGGGGCGATTGGCGTACTCGGTGCGACGTTCGCGGGAAATTGGATACCCGGTTCGATCCTGGAGCCCTATTTCCTTCTTTCGCGTCCAGGCATCATTATCGCAATTTGCGGGTATGGCTTCATCGCGTCCGTTTTGCCGGTCTGGCTACTTTTGTGCCCGCGTGATTACATTTCGAGCTTTCTCAAGATTGGAACGATTTTGGTGTTGATGATTGGAGTCGTTGTTGCCAATCCGATGATGCAAGCCCCTCCTGTCAACGAGTATTTCGCCTTGAAAGGTGGCCCTTACTTCAATGGCGCGATCTTTCCTTTCGTCTTTATCTGCATCATGTGTGGTGCGATCTCGGGCTTTCATGCTTTGGTATCATCCGGGACAACTCCAAAAATGGTTTCGTCCGAGAAAGATTTGCGGATGATCGGTTACGGGGCGATGCTGATGGAGGGGATCGTTGCCGTTTGTGCGTTGATCGTGGCTGCAGCCATGCCGGCGGGTGACTATTGGGCCATCAACATCGATCTCTCCAGAATGCATGAATACTCGCAAACACTTACCAAAATGAATGCGAACGTGGACCACTTGGAAGAGTTGGAGCGCCAGGTTGGTGGCGAATCGTTGCGCGGTCGAACGGGCGGAGCAGTCACACTGGCCGTTGGGATGGCGACCATCATGACGGATGCGATGAAAAAAATATCCAGCACCATCGACATCGATAGCGTGATCAAGTATTGGTTTCATTTCGCCATCATGTTTGAAGCGTTGTTCATTCTGACCACGATTGATACGGGGACTCGCATTGCAAGATTCCTATTGCAAGAAGTGCTCGGAAATGTGTTTCCCAAGTTTGCAAAAATGGATTGGTGGCCTGGTGTGATTCTCAGTACTGCTTTGGTAACGCTTGGCTGGGGGTCGCTCATATGGAGCAGTTCGATCGACACGATCTGGCCCATGTTTGGCATCGCGAACCAATTGCTTGCCGGGATCGCGCTGTGCGTCGTAACCACATGGATCTTTCAAAATGGCCGAGGTCGATACGCGTTTGTGACGATCATTCCGCTTGTTTTCATCGTCATAACGACGTTTACGGCAGCTGCCCAACTCGTCTCGTATCGATTCTGGCCCTTGTTCTTGCTCGGTCGAGAAAACAACGATAGTCAAAAGATGCTGCAAGGAGGAATGTGTTGCACTGCAATCGTTTTCTTGATTTTCTGTTTTGTCTTCATCCTGGCAAGTTCGATTGCAAAGTCGGCCAGTTTTGCCAAGGTTCGAGTCCGCAAAACGTAGAGCTATAGCGTGTCGGGCTGCATGCAATTAAGATTGGCATGAGGGTGATCGGACCCTATTTAGAAAACCCCCTTCATGGACTGACAGCTCAAGTGACTCTTCGCGAGAAAACGGACCCTGAGTCGAGTCTGGAAAAAATTGCGACCCGCTGGTCGTCCGTTGGTGACCCGAGAAAATTCCTGAGTCGCTACGAGCGAGCAATTCGCAACTATTTGCGAGCGATTCTCAAGGAACTCGATGCTGTCGACGAGGTTTTCCAGGATTGTGTATTGAAGTTGCTCAATCGCCAATTTGTTAAGGCGAAGTGCGACCAAGGGCGATTCCGTTTCTATCTCAAACGATCGGTTCGAAACGCCGCCATCAATTATCTGCGGGAACAACGCAGACAAAAACATGTCGACTATGACATCGCTCAACTTTTGGCAACGCCCAAGGATGAGTCGCCCGAGGACGTGCGGTTTTTCAGCGACTGGCGAGATACCTTGCTTCAGCGATCCTGGCGGGGCTTGGCAGAGCATGAACGATCGTCTCCTGAGAGTCTATGCTACACAGTACTGCGACTCGCTGCAGACTGGCCAACCGAAAGCTCGGCCCAATTGACAGAGCGAGCTGTGAAAATGACAGGCAAGCAGATTTCGGTCGAATCCTTTCGGAAGAAGCTAAGTCGAGCCCGTCATCGATTCGCGGAAAAACTTGTCCTCGAAGTTGGCCAAACGTTAGAAAATCCTAACCTCGCTAGCGTTGAGTTGGAGTTGATCGATCTCGATCTCATCGTCTATGTGCGGCATATTCTACCCGGCAACTAATACAAAAAGACCTCGATGATTGTCTCGGCTGCGTAGCCTTCGCTGTTTGAAGGGATAATCACGAAGCCATCGGCTGACGTGGTGGAAGTCAAGATCGAGGCGCCGCTGATGGAAATGGGCTCGGCATTGTTTCCGATCAGCTTGACTCGGGCATAATCGACGCGCCCAACGGTGGACACGAGCTTGCGAGTTAGCTTTGCCTGCACCCGACGATAAGGCCATTCGGTGTTTCGTCCACTGAACGCACGAATCGCCCTGCCCGCAAAGAAATCATAAGCGCATAGACAGGAAACGGGGTTTCCTGGCAGCAAAAAGACGAGCCGGTTATTGAAGAGTCCCATACCGGCCGGACTGCTTGGACGCATAGCAATCCCGTGAATCGCAAGCATCCCATGTGTGGCCACGAGTTGAGGTGCGTGGTCGTCTTGCCCAACACTTGAGCCACCCGACACGAGTAGGATATCTGCCGATTCGGACATCGCGGCCATCGAGGCCAGCAACGACTCGCGATCATCAGGTACAAGTCCCGGCATCACGGGCTGACCGCCATCACGCTTCACCAACGAATGCAGCATTGGCCCGTTGGCATCGGTAATTTGGTAATCCCTCGGAGCTGTTCCGCAGGGGAGCAGTTCATTGCCCGTGATCAAGATACCGACTCTCGGCCTGCGTATGACGAGGGCTTGGCTGCAACCGATTGACGAAAGGACTCCAATGTCTTGAGGCCTAAGAGTCCTCCTTGCGCTCAACAACGTTGAGCCACTTTGCACATCTTCTCCGACAGAGCCAACGTGTTTACCAGCCGACACCTCGCCCATCGCCAACAACGAATCTCCCTGTCTCTCTGTGTTCTCTACTGGTAGGACAGCGTTCGCTCCGTCCGGCATGGGCGCACCTGTCATGATGCAAACGGCTTGTCCCGGAAACACAGTCCCGGAAAAAGGAGAGCCCGGAAAAGACCCCCCCGATATCTTGAAAGGGAGTGGATTGTACGGTGTCGCGCCATGTGTTTCTGTGGCGCGAAGAGCAAAGCCATCCATCATCGATCGATTAAACCCAGGCACGTTGACACTGCTAACTACGTCGGCGGCAAGAATTCGACCACAAGATTCAAGCAAGGAAACTTCTTCCGAGGGTAGATTGCTGAAGTTCGGCAGTTGGGAATCAATCCATTCAATGGCTTCCTCGACTGTCTTGCGACTAGCAAATCCCTTCATGCGGACATCGGAACTCACGTTATTTGGTGGCATAGGATTCATCGCGTGGCTCAATTCGTTCGGCGTGGTTTTGAAAGTCCCACAGGAATCGTGGTTGTATTGCCCGATCGGACCCGTAGGACTACGATGTTCTACATCAACTCCACTTCTCGTAGAAGACAATCAGAATTTATGGAACATGCTTGACCGCCCAATTTCATCTCCGATCCATTTTATCTTTAGACCTTTGCAGGTGACCGTCGAACTCTTTGGAATTCCGCGATTGCGTGCGGGAGTATCTCAGTCTGTTGCGGATGGTTCGACGCTCGGTGAAATCCTGCTAGACTTGGCTCGGCGTTTTCCAACTTTGGGGGAGGCCTGCATCGACGGTTGCACTCTGAAAGCGGGCTATATTGCGAATCTGCGTGGCGAACGATTTGTAACGGATCCCGAGACAGAATTGAACGAGGGTGACATAGTTCTGCTGATGTCAATGGATGCAGGTGGATGAAGTGGAACGCTCAATGCACCCAACGCCCGGGTACCATGGTCGCTATCTCCGTATCGATTTGTCGACAGGGATCGCAAAATCGGTGCCCCTCGAAGCATCGTTTTTAAGAAAGTATCTCGGAGGTAGTGGATTGGGTGTGGCGCTATTGATGAAGGAAGGCGCGGCTATGGTGGATCCTCTCTGTCCAGAAGCGGCGTTAGCGTTTGTGTTTAGTCCGCTGGTGGGCAGTCCGTTAACTACATCCGCAAAGTTTGCAGTGGTCAGCAAGAGCCCATTAACTCAACGCATAAACGATTCACTTGCAAGCAGTGGTTTTGCGTTAACAGGGAAGAAAACGGGCAACGATGCGATCGTTCTGGTTGGACGCGCTTCACGACCCTCTATTCTTTTGATCGAGAACGATCAAGTCCGACTGGAGCCTGCCGAAGATCTCATGGGTTGTTCGAATCCAGAAACCCAGGAGAAACTTCGAAGC
>JAIPFP010000256.1 GCA_021736575.1 Pirellula sp.
GAGATCCGCGTGCGCGCGAGCAGAATCGGGCCTTAGCTGAACTTGATCTTCGCAAAGACTTATCGCTTCGTCGAGACGCCCATCCTGAATCAACGAAGCCACCAAACTCGACTGTAGTTCCTCGTTATTGGGATCATTGTTGGTTGCCGCTTGGTAGTACAGAACCGCCTTTTCATAATTGCCCGTATCGAACAGCAGGTGCCCCATATTGGAGATTGCATCTGCATCTTTCGGGTCCAGTGAAAGAGCTCGATCCAAGTAATGTCGCGCCAGGTCGTATTCTCGCAGATCGATCAGCATGCCCGCATAATTGGAGTTTGCTTTGGAGTTATCGGGCTCGATTTCCAACGCTTTGAGAAAACACTCGCGGGCCTCGTCGAAGCGATTCTTCTTCGAATAGATGCCACCAAGTCCAATCCAAACGGTGGTGTTTCGCGGCGACTTCGCCACGGCGTCCGTCCAAACGCTCACCTCCGATTGATAAACCTTGTTTCGTTCCCAGGTCGTAACCCCTAGCAAAAAGGCGATCAACAGAGCGATCGACAGCCCCACTTGGTTCTTAAGATGGGGCTTGAACGGCAATCTCGAAAGGAGTTGGTACGCACCCATGACGACACTTGCAATCACAATCGACAACGGCAAATACATGCGGTGCTCGAATACAAGATCTTTGATAGGGACGATGCTCGATGTCGGTGCAAGGATGAGAAAGAAACTGCAGCCTAAGAAACTTGCTTTTGGGTAACGAAAAACTCCCCACAGACTTGCGGCTAAAAGCAGCGTTACGAACAGGAGTTGAGGCCAAACATCGGCGACCGATCTAGCGACAGGCCAAGCATGGTAAACGCATTGCCCACTTGGCCAGAATGCAAGTCCGAGATAGTGAACGATGACGGACGATTGGCTCAACAGATAAGTCCAAGAAGTCAAGCCAGGCACATTGACCAACGAACCGTTGTTGTAGTCCTCGGAATGGTGCAGCATCGACCATGCAAGTACCCCCCATGTCAATGCTAAGCCAAAATAGTAGAGACTTCGTTTGGTAAAAATCTCTTGCCAAGATTTCGCAACATAGGCTCGATCATACCAAAGGACGACAATTGGAGCCGTAACCATCACTTCTTTGCAGCCCATCCCAAAGCCACAGGCGAGAATCGACAATACCGACCAAAGCCAGCCTATTCGCGATTGTTGTGATCGGATGAAGCAGTAGAGCGTAGTCAAGTAGGCAAGCCCCATTAGCGATTCAAGTCGTTGAACGATGTAGGTGATGGCCTGGGTGTTGAGTGGATGCAGAGCCCAAAGAATCGCGATCACAAATGCCACCCAAATTGCGAAGCGACTATCCATGGAGGCATTCGATTGCAGCGTCCGACGAACGATTCCGAACAGGACGAGCGAGGCAGCAAGGTGGATACCTAAATTGACCGCATGGTACCCCCAAACATGATAGCCGTTCACTGCGTAATTCATCGCAAAGGTATAGTGAGCAAAGGGCCGGTTCGTGTTGTGCATCGCCACCGTGGGCGGCCAAAGCTGACGAATCGCAGTCTCGTCCAAAATCCTCGGAATGTCGTCAAACAAAAAGGGGACTTGAAACGTATTTGAGTATGCAACCAGGCCAGCCGCAACGATCGTCGCGATGGAACTGAGGAAAAGGAATGTGGATCTTCGCAAAGGCTCAGTCAAGATTGGCAATCGTCATACACTAAATAGATACGGATTGGGGCAGAATCGATTCCTGACATCATTGGCTCGTCGGAATGCAATTGCAGGAGAAATCAAATAGCATGTCACAGTCTACGTCAGCCGGATGTCAAGAAACACGATTGTATCGATAATTCGCCTGGGACTGTCCATGAATGGGTGATCCTGACTCTTCCGAGTTGCTGCGTCTCGAACTGGCACTTAACCTCATAGCATGTCGTATCACCCTTCTGAATTAAAAATTTCGGTCGTCATCCCTTGCTACAAGGTCGGCGAACATTTGGCAAAAACGGTTGCTCGGATCGGGCCTGAGGTTTCGAGGATCTATTGCGTAATCGATGGCTGTAAAAATGGCAGCATGGAAGCAGCAAAATGGGCCCAGTCGCAAGATCGTCGAGTGCAGATCTTGTCGCATGCGAACAACCAAGGGGTCGGTCGAGCATTCATCACGGGCTATCAAGAGGCTGCCAAAGATCATGCGGACATCATCATCAAACTCGATGGCGACGGTCAGATGAATCCGGAAGAGATCCCTCGATTGATTGAACCGCTGGTTCGAGGGGAAGCGGACTACGTCAAAGGAAACCGGTTTTTTCATTTGGAACATCTGCAATCGATGCCCATCGTTCGCATCTTTGGTAACGCCGCCTTATCGTTTTTCTCGAAGCTATCGTCAGGCTACTGGAACCTATTCGATCCTACCAATGGATTTGTCGCAATTCATGCCAAGGTTGCAGAACACATTCCATGGAGCAAAGTGCATAACCGGTACTTTTTTGAATCGGACTTGCTGTTTCACTTGTACATGATTCGGGCTGTAGTATTCGACGTGCCTATGCAAGCTCAATACGGTAACGAAACAAGCGGTTTGAGCATCATCAAGACGATCTTCCAATTTCCATGTTTCCATTTCATCAATTTTGTTCGCCGCATTTTTTATTGTTATTTTTTACGAGAGTTCAATATTGCCTCGTTAAACTTAATTGTCAGTATCGTACTGATTGGGTTTGGCGTCAGCTTTGGCACGATCAATTGGGTGCGAGGCAACGAGTTGAATCAATTGGCTTCTGCAGGCACTGTCATGTTTGCCGCGTTGCCCGTCATTTTAGGTTGGCAAGCATTGCTAGCATTCTTAGCGTATGACGTCGGAAACTATCCCAAGAAACCCCTCCAGCAAACGTTTCGGGCGTAGGATGGACTGCCAGTCCGTCTTTTTTCGGACAGACTGGCAGTCCGTCCCACGGCGAGTCCTTGTTCGGGTTCGTATTTTTCTTTCCTGGGGTCTTTAGTACAATGAGCGACGGTTGGGGTTCTTCGGCCCCTGCTAAGCGTCGGACCAACGCCTCCACTCAACCCAAAACGAACTGGTTAAAAATTGCCTGCAGCTTCCGGTTCGCTAACCCAACCTGACAACCTCGCAAACGCAATCTCGTCTGAAGCACCAGCCCTTGAGGTCGTCGATCTTTGGAAAAAATACGGACAGAACCAAGCCCTTAGTGGTACATCCTTTTCTGTGAAGCAAGGTGAAAGGCTAGCTTTGCTCGGCCCAAATGGGGCGGGCAAGACAACCTTAATCCGGTCGATGTGTGGACGCGTAAAAGCCGATCGAGGCCAAGTCCTCTTGCTCGGTCGGTCTATCCGCGAGCCCGATGTTTTGCAAAGGATGGGTGTTATTCCTCAAGATTTAGCCATCTATTCTGACCTGACGGCCAAACAGAATCTTGAATGCTTCGGGCAACTGTACGGGCTGCGATCTCGGAGGCTTCGAGAACGCGTGTCCTGGGCGCTCAAATGGATTGGTCTTGAAGATCGTGCGAACGACTTAACGAGCGGTTTTTCTGGCGGAATGAAACGTCGGGTCAACATCGCATGCGGCGTCTTGCACCGACCTCAGATTTTATTGCTAGATGAACCTACGGTTGGAGTCGATCCACAAAGTCGTCAACGTATCTTCGACATGCTCGATGAACTGAACCAAGAGGGGACCAGTATTGTCCTAACGACGCATCACCTCGACGAAGCGGAGACACGTTCTGATCGAATCGTGATTATCGACCATGGCAAAGTCGTTGCCGATGGAACACTCGAGCATCTTATCGAATCGACCATTGGTGCACGACGTCAAGTCGCAATCGAAGCGACAGGATTGCTCATGGCTGTTCCATCCGGACTGGAACGGGATGCGTCCCGGAATCGATTTGTTTGTTTCGTCGATAACGTCGCAGAGGAGTTGCCGCAGATTCTCGACCGTTTCCAACGCGCAGGTGGTGTTGTCACCGACCTTGAAGTTCACCAACCTAACCTACACCACGTCTTCTTGCATTTAACGGGCACGGAGTTGCGTGAATGACCGATCCAAAAAGTCTCGCCAAGGAACGCAACGTATGATTCGGACGGTCATCCAAACAAGCTGGAGACGGCTGCGCAACAACCCCTCGGAGTTATTCCTCACGTTCATTGTTCCGATGGTTTTCTTCAGCATCTTTGCGCTCATTTTTGGATCGAGAGATGCAGCATCATCAACGCCCAAAATCAAGATCGCGATCAGCAATGAATCGCCTTCGGAATTGTCCGAACGATCGGTTCAACTGCTCGAAGAGCAATCGTCGCTTCGAATATCACTGCCCAACCCATCGAGTGGTTCGAAATCGAACCCATCCAAATCCCCGACCTTCAAGCGAGAAACGGCCCAAGATCTTGTGCGACGGGGAATGGTATCAGCGGCCGTTGTTTTTTCCGCACCGAAGAAAGGCAATCCTTCGGATGATCTGCCCAAGGTCGAGATCATGACAGATTCGTTCGACCAAGTCGCCTCCCAGGTACTCGCCGCGATCGTTCAAAAAGCCGTCATGACCGCGAACGCCGAGATTGCCAAAACGAAATCGCCCGCCCCAGGAAGCGAACCGAGGTCGAATCCTGTTGTATGGGCGAGGCACATCAACGCAATGGCGACTGGTGCCAATTTTCCTCAGCCACCCGTGGTGGAGGTTGTCGACGTGATTGGAGGCAAAAAAGCCAATCCTGTGGTCGCCATGTATGCATCTGGAATTGCAGTCATGTTTTTATTGTTCAGCGCAACGACTGCGAGTGGATCTTTACTCGAAGAACGCGAAAACTCAACCTTGGACCGGTTGCTCTGCAGTCGTCTAACCATGGATCAGCTTTTGCTTGGCAAGTGGGCCTACTTGACAATCATCGGTGCGATTCAAATGTCACTCATGTTCATTTGGGGAGCATTGGTCTTCCGAATTGATTTGTTAAATCATCTCGAAGGTTTTGCCGCCATGACCCTGGTGACAGCTGGTGCCGCTGCCAGTTTTGCTCTGATGTTGGCTGCGATATGCCAGTCGCGCATGCAGTTGGGGTGGGTTTCGACCATCGTCATTTTGTCGATGAGCGCCCTTGGCGGAAGCATGGTTCCAAGATACTTAATGAGTGAAAACATTCAGCGAGTTGGTCTGTTGACTTTCAACGCCTGGGCGCTCGAAGGATACAACAAAGTCTTTTGGCGCGAGTTGCCGCTGAACGAACTCGGTATGGAATTGGCTGTGCTAACGACTTGCGGTTTTGTATTCATCTTGGCGGCTCGCATCTTTGCCATCCGCTGGGAACGCTCATGAGTCCAGTTTGTCCGCTCTCAGAACAGGAAGTACTACGCCGACCGTACTTTCGATTGAAGGATCAGTGGCAACGTATTGCACGTTTGCCAGAAGGGGATCGTAAGCAAGCCGACACGCAACGCTGGCATCACGCAGCCGACCAAGCCCGCGAGCAATTCGCCAACCGTCGCAACACGAAGTACACGATAGCTTACGATGCCGACCTTCCCATTTCGGCATACCGAGACAAAATCATCGATCTGCTTGTTCACCGACAAGTCCTCGTTCTATGCGGTGAAACAGGCTCGGGCAAAAGCACGCAACTTCCAAAGCTCTGTTTGGAAGCGGGCTTCGGCAAAACGGGATGGATCGGCCATACGCAACCAAGGCGGCTTGCAGCCCGTTCGATCGCTCATCGACTGGCAGAAGAGCTCGACACCAAAGTTGGGGACGTTGTAGGCTTTAAAGTCCGATTCAACGATCAAACTCAGAATGCAAGTTTGATCAAACTGATGACGGACGGAATCTTGTTGGCCGAGGTCCAGCGGGATCGATTTCTGGATTCGTACGATTGCATCATCCTAGACGAAGCACACGAACGGTCGCTCAATATCGATTTGTTGATGGCGTATCTACAACGTTTGCTCCCGCGCCGACCGGATCTGCGCATCGTGATAACAAGCGCTACAATTGACGCCGAACAATTCGCCAATCACTTCCAAGACGCCATTGGTCCAGCCCCCGTCGTAACCGTCGAAGGCCGCGGTTTTCCAGTGGATGTACGATATCGCGGTGCATTGAGCGTTCGCGAATCCAACATCTCCAACCGAGGCTCGACTGCAGCCGACAACAGCCCCAATGCAACCGATGATTTCGATTCCGTCACTCAACGTTTTTGCGATGCCGTCGACGAACTACTTTCGGAAGGCCGCGGCGATATTCTGTCCTTCTTTCCAACCGAACGTGACATCCGCGACGCGGCCAAACAGTTGCGAGGACACTTGACCAACCGAGGGCTTCACCAATCGATCGAAGTGCTGCCGCTCTATGCAAGACTGACAGAGGCCGAACAGCAACGCGTGTTTCAGCCGCACCGCATGCAACGCATTGTCCTCGCGACCAATGTGGCCGAAAGCTCAATCACCGTTCCTGGGATCCGATATGTCATTGACACCGGCACAGCCCGGATCTCGCGATTTGCGGCCAAAAGCAAAGTCCAACGACTCCCAATCGAGCCCATATCCCAAGCCTCATGCAACCAACGCTCGGGTCGTTGTGGTCGCCTGGGGCCCGGTATTGCCATCCGTTTGTATGATGAGTCCGATTATTTGTCTAGGTCTGCGTTTGCGACCCCTGAGATACGCCGCAGTGATTTGGCGTCGACGATCGTGCACATCAAGTCCCTCGGCATCGATGACATTGAATCGCTGCCTTGGCTTGACCCACCCCGCCCCGATGCGGTGCGAGAAGGCATGAATGTCCTTCGTGAGCTTTCCGCAATTGATGAAACAGAACGACTGACGGAGACGGGCCGCAAGCTTGCAAGATGGCCCGTGGACCCTCGCGTCGGTCGCATCCTTATCGAGGCCCAGCGCAATGGCTGCCTCAACGATGCGCTCATCATCGCGGCTGCGATGGAAACGCAAGATCCCCGCGTTCGTCCACCTGAAAAAGCCGCCGCTGCTGACGAAGCACATCAAAAATTTCGTGACCCGAATAGCGATTTTCTTTCCTTCCTTCGAATCTGGGATTTCTATCATAAGCTTCGAGAACAACTTGGACGTTCACGCTTAGAAAAGGCCTGCCGCGACTCCTTTCTCTCGCTCGTTCGCATGCGAGAATGGGCAGATGTCCACCGTCAGTTGCTTGAGCAATGCAAGGAAATGAACTTGAACGTTGGTAAGCGGAAAGCGCAATTGCCGGAAATTGCTACTTTGACGGACGACAACTCGCGGAACGTCCAAAAACAACGCGTTGCACCGAATCCAACATCACCGAATCGCGAATCATCGCGGCAGCCGGTAGTCAAAGGTCTGCCGGAAGGTTATGAGTCGTTGCATTCCGCTTTGCTCAGCGGCCTTCTGTCGAACGTCTCTATGCTTGAGGATGTAGGAAAGTACAAAGGAGCCCAAGGTCTTGAGGTCAATATCTGGCCAGGGTCAGGTCTCAAGCAAAGTCGCTCCAAGTGGATCGTTGCTGGCGAGTTGATCGAAACCACACAACGCTATGCTCGTATGGTTGCTCGAATCGAGCTGGACTGGATTGAGCGATTGGCCCAGCACTTAATCAAATACAGTTTCGACGAACCGCACTTCAGCCAGAAACAAGGGAGTGCGCTCGTCGTGAGGCGAGGCACTCTCTACGGCTTGCCAGTCTCGCCCCGCGTCTCCGTGCCTCTGGCGCCCATCGATGCGGCCTTGGCTCGCAAGCTGTTGATCGAACAGGGACTTGCCGAAAATGAACTTGTTTCGCGAGCCAAGTTTTGGCAGCACAACCAATTGTTTCTTGAACAAGTGAAGGAACTTGGTGACAAAACGAGGCGCCGCGATTTGGTGATCGATCCGTTTGTGTTGACCGATTTCTATCGAACGCGTATCCCTGCGTTTGTGGTCGATCGGGTGACTCTCGAAAAATGGGATCGTACGCTTTCCGAACCTGCAAAAGGTGAGTCTTCGCCCAATCTACCACAGGGCGACTTGGTTAAGTCTCCCTATTTGAGTTGGGAAGCGATCTCGGTCGATCTGGATAAACAAGAAGTTGAGGAACAGTATCCCGAGAAACTCGCGATAGGTGTCAGTCAATTGCCGCTTCGCTATCGCTACGAGCCTGGCGATCAAGCCGACGGTGTAAGCCTCGTCGTGCCACAGTCGATCGTGCATCAATTGCACCATGAACGGCTGGAATGGCTCGTCCCGGGTTTGCTTGAAGAAAAACTGGCGTGTCTAATCAAATCGCTTCCGAAACGATTGCGCCGCCAACTGGTTCCGGTGCCGGACACCGTCAATCAACTGCTACCAAAGTTGATTCAAAAGCAACAACAGCAGGCCCCTTTTTGGAAATCGCTGTGCGACATCGTGTCCGAATTCATTCGAGAACCGGTCAAACAATCTGACTTCGACTTGCAAAGTCTACCCGAGCATTTGCGAATGCGAGTTGAGTTGGTGGATGACCAGGGCAAGCCCATTCAAGCGAGCCGGGATTTGGTCGATCTTCAGCAATCCCAGATGGCAACGGCAGCTGCCGCAGGTTCGACAATGAGTCCTGAACAAAAAACAAAGTACGATTGGTCGCGGTCATCGCTAGAGACTTGGGATATCGAGACTCTGCCCAAGTCGGTTGTCGAGCTGCGTGGAGGTGTGCGGATAAATCGATTTCCGACATTGGTAACAGACAAGGACAAGATCCGAACGGAGCTCGTGGATCATGAGCCCTTTGCGGAACAATTGTTTCGAAGGGGAATGACGACGCTTTTTGCAAGGATCGAACGACGCGAGATTCGAAGTCAGATTCAGTTCTTACCTCAATGGTCATCGTGCTCGCTTTGGTTGTCCGATCGTTATGCTGGGGATCGGTTGCGAGAACTGGTTGGTGACTTGATCGCCCGCCTGGCTTTTATCGATACGAATTGGACGAGTGAGCAACTCACACCGGTGTTTCGCACACGTGTCGAATTCGATATCAGTCGGTTGAAAAGGCTCGAGCGGATCGCGGGCGCGGCAGCGGAGGTGGGGCGATGGTTACCTCGATTCGCGGAGGCCAACTTCAAAGTGCGTTCGCTTTT
>JAIPFP010000257.1 GCA_021736575.1 Pirellula sp.
TATCGCCCTTCGGCACTCAGTTTGTTTCACTCGAAGACTCATACCGATGTGCTTCGTAGCGGGTGACACGCTCAGAGGCGGACACGCCCCATCGTGCCTCAGAGCGTGCGTACCTCAGAGCGTGCCGCCCAATTAACAAGTCGATTCCAGACTGCCCGTCGCCTAAGACTTCGGCAAAAAAGGGCAGGGCCCATTGCAACTCGATCGGGCAAGATTATCGACCAATGTAGAGTGAGAAGCCTGACCCTCCACCATACGAACCGCCTCGGGGAAATGCCCCCCCTCCGCCGTACGAGCCGCCGATCGGAAAGCCGCCCATGCCATATCCACCCCACGTTGGTTGTTGGATTCCGTAACCGCCGTAGTTGCTAGAATATCCATTGCCGATTCCATAGCCACCATAATTACCGTAGTTACGAGCGTACCCGTTGCTGATTCCGTAGTTTGGATAGATTAGATTCGGTCTGTACACGGTACTATAACCGTTCGTTGGATATCGCGGAGCACAATGGTGGTAGTGCTGGTTGTTGTGGTGGCGATATTGCTGCGCTGAGGCAGAATCTGATGCGCCTATGTACGCCAAGACCGTCAGCGTGGCCAAACCGAAACCTCGAACCCATCGCATACTCATGATACTTCTACTCCCTCAATTAAGACTTCGTACAGTGCAGTCAGCGACGCGGTTTTGACTGCACGAACTTCTGTTAGGACGCGTGCGACTGAAGTAATACGCAAATATCGCGCCAATGGCCAATTAATAGGATTTTGCTTGTTTATTCAACTTTTCGAGACAGCCAAAGCAATCAAAATGATACGCAATCATCACTATGATAACGCTGACCAAACCGCCGTAATGCGAGCGGCAGACCGAAAACGACAAGACATAACCCGAAACGTAAGTGAGGGACGTGCGAAATTGTCCCTCGCTTACGCTCTTACGCTTCGGGTTGGGATACTGCAATCTTCCGCTCGCCTAAGTACTGTCTTCGCGGAGTCGCTTCGCGCATAATGGGAGACCCGCCGGTTTTCCGCTTTTCCCTCCCACCCGTTTTCTGGATTCCCATATGAGAAACCTTTTTACTGCCGCACTGGTGCTTTTTTGTGTCGTCGGGATTTTGGGGCTCAAAGCGATTGGGCAAACCAGCAAGGCAAAAGTTCCAAATCCAGAATTTGCAGCGATCGAAGATAAACCGGGATTACCAAGAGTGTTGCTCATCGGCGATTCGATCTCGATGGGTTACACGCTGCCTGTTCGCGAACTTCTAAAAGATCAAGCCAACGTGCATCGTATTCCCACAAATGGTGGCCCTACCACGAACGGCTTGAAGCATACGAAAGACTGGCTTGGCACATCGAAGTGGGATGTGATCCATTTCAATTGGGGTTTACATGACCTCAAATACATCCAAAGCGATCCGTCGAAGTTGGCTGATCCAAAGGGAGTGGGCAGCCATCATCAAGTCGATTTACCTCAGTATGAAACGAATATGCGCGAGTTGGTTGCCAAGCTGCAAGCGACCGGTGCAAAATTGATCTGGTGCGAGACTACACCAGTGCCACAGGGATCGGCAGGCCGAATCGCGGGGGACGAAATCCAATACAACGAAGTCGCTGCCCGAATCATGAAGGAAGCCGGGATTCCAATCAATGAACTTCACTCATACGCCTCGGCAGGCAAGGACGTTCAACTTCCCGCCAACGTGCACTACACTCCGGCAGGCTCGAAATACTTGGCGAATCAAGTTGCTGCGAAGATCAAAACCGTTTTGCCGAAGGGGATGCCAACCGCTGGAACAGAGAACTGGCCCGGTTGGCGAGGCCCACGCGGTGACGGCACTTCGCTGGAAGCAGCCGTACCAACTCGCTGGAATGGACTAACCGGTGAAAACATTGCATGGAAAGTTGAGCTGCCCGGTCGCGGTCATTCTTCACCTGTTGTGTGGAACGATCAAGTCTTTGTTGCGGCTTGCCTCGAAGAATCGAATGAACGCATCCTGATGTGTTTCGACCGGCAAGATGGTAGGCAGCGATGGAGGTCGACTGTCATTCGGTCGATGCTGGAGAGCAAACATCAACTGAACAGTTACGCATCGGGAACGCCCGTCACGGATGGAGAAACGATTTATGTCACATTTCTTGAGACCGACGGCACGATGGAGCCCGCCAAAAACGTTGGCCAAACGCGTATGATCACGGTCGGCAATATGGTTCTAGCAGCCTACGACATGCAAGGCAAACAACAGTGGATCACGCGTCCGAGTCGATTTAGCAGCGCGCATGGTTATTGTAGTTCGCCTGTCATTCATAAGAACCTGTTGATCGTGAACGGCGACCATGATGGCGAATCCAACGTGTTGGCTCTTGATCGCAAAACCGGCGAAGTGGTTTGGAAATTCCCTCGTATCCACCAAACACGCAGTTACTGTACGCCGATCATCCGAGAGGTTGCTAACAAGACGCAGATGGTATTATCCGGCAGCAAGCAAGTGGTGAGTTTGGATCCTAATTCAGGGAAGCTGCATTGGTCGGTTGAAGGTCCGACCGAACAGTTCGTAGCGTCCATGGTTTTCGATGGCGACAAATTTTATCTTGCGGCGGGATTCCCGGACTATTTTGTGATGGCCATTCGACCGGACGGCAGTGGCGACGTTTCGAAATCACACGTGGCTTGGTCAAGCACCGAAGCAAAGTGCTATGTCCCATCGCCGGCACTGGCGCTTGGTCAACTCTTTGTCGTGGATGATCGTGGGACCATCAGTTGTTTCGACACCAAGAGCGGTGAACGACTATGGCGAGACCGTTTAGGTGGACACTACAGCGCCTCTCTCGTGACAGCAAATGGATTGGTCTATTGCACTTCGGACGAAGGAATCGTCCGGGTGATCCAACCTGGACCGGAACTCAAGGTTGTCTGTGAGAATCCGCTTGGCGAAAACAGTTTCGCGTCGCCTGCGATTTCACAAGGTCAGATCTTTATTCGCGGCGAGAAACAGCTTTACGCGATTGGAAAGTGAATTGCGAATCCTGACCGGACAGCTTGTGCTGTTCCGCGGCAAAGTGATTGAAACGACAGTATATTAGGTATATCAAGTAACGTCCTCATTACCATTCCTTCAAGAAAGCATCCCATGTTTCGGTTCCTGGTTTATCGGCTTCCCATTTTTGGCTGGTTTGCGGCCGCGTTCTTAGCTTCTTATTCAGCCGAGGTTTATTCGCAAGAAAAAGCTCCACCTCCGCAGTGGATCTGGGTTGGTGACGGTGAGTCACAACCACAAATCATGGTCCGTCGCGAGTTTTCCGTCGCAGGGGAAATACAGAAAGCCACTTTGATGGCAACTGCCGACAATCAGTGCGACGTATTTTTGAATGGAACGAAGGTTACATCTTCGGATGATTGGTCTCAAGTTGCAACAAGCGATGTAAGCAAACAATTGCAACAGGGTAAAAACGTCGTTGCAATCTCAGCCAAGAACGAGGGTGGACCTGCGGGCTTGATCGCAGTTCTTCAAATAACGATGAAAGGGGGTGCTTCTCAGAAGATCGCTACCAACAAAGCTTGGAAGGGGAGCACCAACGCAAAAGGCGCATGGCGAAATATTGATTTCGACGATCAAGGCTGGACGAATGCAAACGAAATTGGAAAGCTAGGAGACGCAAAACTTCCTTGGACCTCGAGCGTGAACCAGGAAAGTTTCGATGGCGCCTCAAGCATCAACGACAGCGGCGATTTTATGCCGCGCGTCGCGGAAAACGCTCAGGTCCCAGCAGGGTTCAAGATCGAGAAGATCTTTCAAGTACCGCGTTCCATGGGCTCCTGGGTATCTTTGACTTCCGATGACCGCGGCCGTTTGATCGCTTCGGATCAAGAAAACAAAGGATTATTTCTAATCACGCCTGGTTCCGCAACCACACCAACCAAAGTTGAGCGACTGCCGGTAGAACTCAGCGGTGCACAAGGGATGCTTTGGGCATTCGATTCTCTCTATGTCATCGTCAATGGTGGCAAACAATCCGGGCTGCATCGATTGCGAGACACCAATAACGACGGGCTCGTAGATGCCGATGAGTTCTGCATGCACGTCAACGGTGGCGGCGAGCACGGACCGCATGCTGTTGTGCTCAGCCCAGATGGCAAATCGTTGTACGTCGCAGCCGGTAATCACACGAAGCTTCCGGACGCGATATCGGGAAGCCATATTCCTCGCAATTGGAGCGAAGATCATCTGTTACCACGTCGTTGGGATGCGAACGGTCACGCAGCAGGTATTTTGGCACCTGGCGGTTGGATCTGCAATGTCGATCCGAGCGGCAAAAAATGGGACGTGTTTAGCATTGGCTACCGCAATCAATACGACATTGCATTCAATCCCGAAGGAGACCTTTTTACTTATGATGCGGATATGGAGTGGGACTTTGGGTCGCCTTGGTATCGCCCAACACGAGTATGCCATGCAACAAGCGGTAGCGAATTCGGATGGCGCAGCGGAACTGGAAAATGGCCCACGTACTACGAAGATTCCCTTCCACCTGTCGTCGATATTGGACCAGGCTCCCCGACGGGAGTTGTGTTTGGAACGGGCGCTAAGTTTCCCGCCAAGTATCAAAATGCTATGTTCATTTTGGATTGGACGTACAGCACGATTTATTCGATTGACCTTTCGCCCGACGGCTCGAGCTACCGTGGTACGAAAGCAGACTTTGTAACTGGCTCGCCGCTTCCGGTCACCGATGCGGTGGTCGGTGCCGACGGCGCATTGTATTTTGCGGCGGGAGGGCGTGGAACTCAATCATCTCTCTATCGTGTGAGCTATGTTGGCAATGAGCCGACAACGCCGGTGACAAGTCCGAATCAAGCCGGCATTGAGCTTCGACAATTACGACGTAAACTGGAAAGCTTCCATGGTCGTTCCGAGGTCGACATGGACTTGATTCTCAAGCATCTGGCGAATGAAGACCGGTTCATTCGATACGCCGCTCGAGTTGCACTGGAAAACCAACCTATTGATCTTTGGCGATCCAGGGCTTTGGCGATCAAGCAACCCAAGGGGATCATCAACGCAGCCATGGCCATCGCCAGGCAAGGCAAACCCGATGACCTGGATCGCGTTCTTGATTCGTTGATGACACTCGATTTCAAGTCGCTCAGTTCGAGCGATTCCTTGGCTTGGCTCCGAGCGTTTGAACTTGCATTCACGCGACTTGGCCAGCCGTCCGACGAGCGTCGCCTTCGGCTTGCAAGTCATTTTGATTCGTTCTACCCAGCCGCGTCGTATGAAGCGAACGCGGAATTAGTCCAGTTGTTGGTTTACCTGCAATCGCCCACCGTCGTTTCCAAGACGCTGGATCTGATGAGCAAGCTTGGACCTGACCCGATTCCAGATTGGGGATATCTCGTTTCGCGAAATGCCGGCTACGGTGGGACGATTGACAAGATGATGGGGGACATGCCCCCCGTTCGAGCGATCCATTTTGCGTTTGTGCTTAGAAATGCGAAGACTGGCTGGACGATGGATCAACGCAAGAAGTACTTCGAGTTCTTTATTCGCGCCGCCAAGCACCCTGGCGGAAATAGTTTTGCGAAGTTCTTGATGCAATTTCGCGACGATGCCATTGCAACCTGTTCACCCGCCGAGCAAATCGTACTTGAACCGATTACCAGCGTTTCGCTAGTTTCCGCTCCGATCCGGTCAACGCCACCCAAGGGCCCTGGACGCAAATGGTCGACCCAAGAAGCTCTCAGCATTGCGGCAGCCGGTCTAAAGAATCGAGACTTCCAACAAGGCCGCAATCTTTATCATGCGACCTCCTGTTCCAAATGCCATCGACTCGCTGGAGAAGGAGGGGCTATTGGCCCGGACTTGTCGACAGCAGCCAAGAAGTTCTCGATGCAAGACATGCTGGACGCGATCATTGAACCTAGCAAAGCCATCTCGGATCAATATGGATCGCAACAAGTCCTGACCGACGATGGCCGAGTGCTTGTTGGGCGAACGGTCGAAATCGGCGATGAGTACTACGTGTACATTGCGGACGCAGAGGCCAAGCCGATCGTTTTGAAGAAGAGCCAAGTCGAAGAGATAAAGCCATCCAAAGTCTCGCAAATGCCGACCAGTTTGATCGACACTCTCAATGAGAACGAGCTTTTGGATCTGCTGGCCTACCTGACGGCCAGCGGCGATCCAAAAGCCAAGGTTTTCAAATAGCTCTATGCGTTGTCGAGCAACTCGACAGCCTTGAATTTTTCCCCTTCGAGCATCGATAGGCTTGCACCGCCGCCGGTGCTCACGTGGGTGACAGAGTCGGCAAAACCAAGTTGTTCAATGGCAGCGGCGCTGTCGCCGCCGCCGATGATGCTGATGCCGTCGCTGTTCGCGACTGCTTGAGCGACCGCGACAGTCCCGTGATCAAACGGGGGCATTTCGAATACACCCATCGGACCGTTCCAAACGATTGTCTTTGCTTTTTCAACGATGGCCGAGAATATTTTGGCAGTTTCCGGGCCGATATCGAGCCCTTCCCAGCCATCCGGTATTTTGCCAGCCGCTACGACTTGCTTGTTGCAGTTCCCACTAAAGGCGTCGCCACAATGGGTATCAACGGGCAGCACCAATTTATTGCCCCCTTTGGCGATCAATTCTTTGGCCAGTTCGACTTTGTCTTTCTCGACAAGGCTCTTGCCGGTTGAGCCACCTTGTGCGAGGGAGAAGGTGTAGGCCATTGCTCCGCCGATCAAAACATGATCGCAGATGCCGAGCAAGTTGCTGATAACGTTGATCTTGTCACTAACCTTAGCGCCACCCAGGATAGCGACGAATGGGCGCTGTGGGTTTGCGATCGTATCGCTTAGGTATTGGATTTCCTTTGCGACCAAGAAGCCTACGACTTTGGGCTTGTTTCCCATGGCGAGCGGGACCGCAACCATAGAAGCTTCTTCTCGGTGGCAAGTTCCGAAAGCGTCGTTGCAATAGATGTCTGCCCACGAAGCCAATTTGCCGGAGTAAACTGCTTCCCCGTTCTTTTCACCGGGATTAAAGCGGACATTTTCCAGAACAACAACGTCACCATTTCTGAGCGCGCTTATCTTCGCTTCGGCGTCGGGTCCAACCGTGTCCGAAGCGAAGGAAACCGGTGTTCCGAGTAGCTGAGCCAATCGTTCTGCGGTCGGTTTGAGAGTGAACTCAGGTTCAGGGCCCTTGCCTTTTGGGCGTCCAAGGTGGCTCATGAGAACTAACTTGCCACCTCTAGATAGGACGGATTCGATGGACGGGAGCGCCATTCGTATCCGCCGATCGTCGGTGATTGAACCCGAGTCGTCTTGCGGGACATTAAAGTCAACCCGCATCAGTACCACCTTGCCCTGACAATCAACATCCGAAATGCTTTTCTTGGCCATCTTTGCTGTGCAATCTATTCAAGGAATCGAAACTAAACCGTCGCGTACGTTTTTAACGGAAATTCCAATCCTGAACAGTGCTTAGCTAAATCTCGCTTGCCTTGCCAACGTCTGCTTAGCTGCCGCTTTCGCGGAGAAGCTCCGAATTGGTAACAAGAAGCGTAACGGCTTGTTGCTCTAATGCATTGATACTGTGCAGTTGCTTTGTAGGACGGCCTTTCTAGGCCGTCGAAAGCAGCGTAAATGCTCGCGACGGCCTGGAAAGGCCGTCCTACCGGTTTGCCTAACGGCAAATCTATTTTATCAACAATCCCGTAAGCGAGGAATTGAAGTTGCCGACTCGCTTGCGGGCTCGGGTTGTCAAACTGCCGCCCAAAAGTGGACCATCCGAAAACTCACAGCCCGGGAGCCCAGAACTCAGTCAGACTATTTTCCGTGGAAGTTGTAGTCTTTGTGCTTCACGTCGAAATCATCGTCGGTTAGTCCAACATTGAACTTGAGGCTCTGATAGGTGTATTCTTCGATCACTTCGGGCTCAGCTCCAGCCGTTTTTGGCCAACTGTACGCAGCGTAGCGAACTGGGATCTTCCATTCATCGTCCATGAAGATCTGAGCGATATGGAATTCATAATGGTTTTGCTGGACCGGATGCGTGACTTGAAGGATGTATCGGTCTACCGGGGCCACCCATCTATTTGTTCCGGGCCGTTTTTATTGCATACACTCGATTGCCAAAGCCAGCTAACAGGGCCACCCCCAACTCGGTCGACAAGCCTATATGGATGACCCCGCAGGAGGGGCCCGCCCTCAGGAGGTGCCCCGCAGGAGGGCCCCGATGGATTGTGTGAGCCTGCACTAAAGAGAAGACAGTTTGCGGAGTAGGCAGCTAAGCCAAAAGGCGGATGTTGCCAGGTTTGGCATCGAAATAGGAAATGCCCAAGCCTCGAAGTTCATTGAGCAGGCATTCGACCTGTTCCCAGTCTGAGTCGAACAGCTCAGCCGTCCCCTCTTGCCAGTCACGTAGCACTTCCTCGGAGAAATCGGGGGGAGAATCCACGTACGCCTTGGCAAAGTCGAGAATGCAGGGTGGAAAGACAACTGTCATTTCGACAATTTGTTTGGTATCATCAAAGTCTATTAGACAAGGGACGGCGAACCCCTGAACGTCAACGATTCCCAGATCTTGAAGCCGCAGATAGGCGTCTCGTTCTCGAAGGTAAGAGTCGCGACGTTCGAGGGATTTGATTGCAGTTTGCTGGTCGGATTCCCAAACTGCGCCGTCATTTCCGTCCCCAAGAAAGCGCAGTAGCGACCTCCCGCGATCAGCGGCGTAGCTTGTTGCAACTGCCAACAATTGCTCTCGGAGTTTGGACATGCTCAAAAACGCTTTATCTAACGGCTATTCATCTCAAATTTGTGGGTGGCTGGTCGTTGGCGGCGTACAACATGAGCTTGCCCAGGTCGGACCGGATTTCTGTATTCTTCGCCAGCCGATTCCCGGCGACTTCGTGGTCACAAACGACATCCAAGCGGAGTTGCTTATCGAAGTCGACGGTGATCAGCGAGAAGTAGCGGTTCTAATGGGTTCAATCCATCCATCTTCTCCAAAAAAGCTGCACTTTCGCAAGGTTTAGGTTCGCCCCGCCAAATTCGA
>JAIPFP010000258.1 GCA_021736575.1 Pirellula sp.
AAACCTTAGAAGTAATCGTAAGCCTCATCGGGAATACACGTACAACGACTGGCCTCGAAGTGCATGCGTGGGTAGACGGTAAAAAATACGAGAAGGCTCGCTCGGTGTCAGATGAAGAACTCGCAGAAGTATCAATTCGACGAAACAAATTCCATGGCGAATGGAACTACGAAATTCACCCAACTAAGTAAACAAAAGCGGCCACTTATTGTTTAGCGACGCCTAACAGTGAAGCGATGTATTGCCACAAATCTATCAAATTGGGTATTGGCAAGGTTGAGAGCATTGCTTTGTTGATCTCTAGATAATCGGTCCTCGAAAACTTAAATCGTTGCGATCGATCGCAGCCAATATCCACGTAGTGCTGATCATAGCATGCCCATGTTTGGAACGAATCGGCAGTATCCGACCAAGTGACCGGTCTTTCTTTTTTGCGATTGTCCCGCATTTCAGTTGCGTGAGCCGAGTTTTGCAGTTTGCTTTCCATATTGTCATCCTTTTCAATGTACACGAGGGGGCAGCGAATCAACCTAAGGGCATAAACCTTCAGGTTGGGAATAGTGAATACTGAATCAAATCAAACCAGCTTCGCGCAGGAATCGCGATGGCTCAACTGGATTTCCATGGAGCGTTTCGTTGACCATAAGAAAGAGTCGTTTCTTTACCCTTGTAAACGCGACGTAAAAGACTCGCCTTTCCGCTTCAAGCTCCTCAGGTGTCTGCGCATTCTTGTTCGGCCACATTCCTTCGTTCACATCTAACAAGACAACCGTATCGAACTCTTTTCCCTTCGCTCGTTGTGCTGTCATTAAATGAACAGGGCGTTTCCAGCAATCATCTGTCGAGTTCGTTTCGCTTGAATCTCCCTGTAGGGGCAAACAAGCCAACTGATCTTTTGCCCGTTCTATATCCTCAATGAACGCTGCATAATTTTCACGATAACGGGTTGCATATTCAGCAAGGTGCAGGAAAGGTGGATCAACGAAGAATACATCGTCTTCGGCCTTTCCTAAATCTGCCTGCAGTCCCGCGAAATTTTCGGCCAAAGCAATCAACGAATTTGAAACACTCTTTGCATTTGTGAACGCGGAAATGCAGGTAGCGAACTGAATGCTCATTTCTCCATTGTCATTTTTCCCTTTGAGCGGACCGCGATAGTCCGCCATTTTGGAGATAGCATCCTTGATTGTTTTGGGCTTTTCTCGGATGAAGTAACTATGAAGGCTAGCCTTGTCTTGTTTGTTGAGCGGGTATCGCTTAACCAAGTCGCAAAGGGTCAATATGTCATCGTTGATTTGAGTCGAACCTCGTGGTTCCACAGCTCCGCATTTGATCAGTAACAATCGCATTAATCGCTCGAATGCTTCACTCATGAAAATTTGCAGGTCTTCCGCTGCACAAAAGGGAATGTCGTTCGACGCGAAGTAAAGCTGGTACGGAATTAGCTGACTCTTCTTCCGCCCAATCACCGCGATTCGACCTCCATGCTCTTTATTCTCGACGGTGCGTTCGTACTCTGAAATCACTCGACTCAAAGTACTTGACAAGTCGTTTGACTTCACTACCTCAACAAGTGCATTCTTTGACACTTTCGATGTCAGTTTCTTCTTGACTCTCTCGGTGTTGTTTTCGATTATTCGTTGAGACAGCTCGACGATGTTTTTCGGAGATCTGTAATTTACTTCCAGGCCGAAACTTGCAAATTTTCGATTGAAGTATTGTCCAGGGCTCACGATGTATTTCGGAGTAGCACCACGCCACTCGAAAATTGCTTGATCATCGTCCCCGACGATAGTGACCGTCGAACGATTGCGGTCGGCCACTGCCTTGAGCAATGCTAGATCAAGTGGATTGATATCCTGGAATTCATCCACGAGCAGATGGTCGTAACGCGCTGCGCCTGTTAGGAATTTTCCTTCGTCTAGCTTCCTTTGTTCATCGAGGAACGCATAGTACTTTTGATCATCGAGCGTAAACGTTGCACTTTCAATCAAGTGCTTTGTAGCATCACGCCAAAACTTGAAAAACATGTCATAGATTGACTTAGTGGAATGGGTTTCGACTTCGTGTTCGCTCGAAGAGATCCGCGGGATCACATTCAGACGGGCAAGTTCAACCAAAATCGAGTTCCATCTGTTCGTCAAGCCTTGTCCATGTAACTTTTCCACTCTCGCTTCAAATTTCACCAGGTTAGTATCTCGTGTATGATCAAACCCCATCGACTTGAACGAATCCATCAAGTCCATAATCTTCCGTGGAGCCGTGTGCTTATTTGCCTCTATAACCTCGCTTACACGTTTATGTTGTTTCCAAACTGGCTGCAACTGGTTCAGCATCGCAAAGTGATAAGCAGTGGGACTCGTAACTAGTCTGTGGTTAAAAGAAACGGATCGCAGGCGACGATACCCCCACGAATTGAGAGTGGTTACTTCCACGCAATCCACGAGGCGACTGAATATTTCGTTATCTTGAATTCTAGATTGAAATTCATCCTTCGCAGCACGGGTAAATGTAATGACCAAAAAACGAGTTTTTGCAGCGCTGGCGGTATTCAACAAATGAAGACAGCGATGCGCTAGAGATAACGTTTTCCCGCACCCTGCCGGTGCGAGAAGACGAATGTTTTCCATCTTTGTTTCACAAAATTGTCGTTGCGACTCGTCTATTGCGAGTAGTCGTTTTGTTGCAATTGCCATGGTTTTTTCCTGTCAAACGTGAATAGTGATAGATACAGACGCAATCTGGAAATCGCGATTCATAGCGATTTGATTTAAACAATATGAAACCGGATTAACGGATTTAGAGCTAGAGATGCACGGTTCTCAAGGTAAATGAGTTCGAGCTTTCTCAGTCTTTACATACGCAGTCAGAACAGCTACGAAAAGAATGCCACAATTGGCAGATAAAATTCAGAACACAAGCCAAGAATCTTTAGATCATCTAATGCAATCCCTGGAAGTTCTCTCGATCATCGTACATCATCGTACCGGGAAGTACTGGTCAGCAACCGAATATCGTGAAGTTCGACTTCACCTCAATAGAACGAATTTTAAAGAGCAAGGGATGGAATTGGTTTTTCGAACATTTCCGTTTGATAAACTCGCATTAGCCTAGCCAAGTTGTTGTTCACTAAACGGATAACATGCGAGGATCCGCCAACAAGTTCCAGCAATAGCTTAAGGGTCTGCCAGTGCCGAAACATCACCTCTGCAGGAAACGGCTTAGCAGTCCTGTGGCACAACTGAATTCGAATAGTCATCAGTTCCTTCAAATAGTTTCTAGCTTCACGGGTTCTGGAACTATGCTTGTTAAGCAAAGTCCAATTGGCATCCAACACTGCTAGCAGTGAGGCGAGGTCTAGATCTTCAAATCCTGGATTCTCGATTGCATGCACCAACTCCCTTTGGCACTCACTCAGTGCAGGAACAACAAAACTGTCCCACCAAGCTCTGTCCAATGGTGAAAGGGCACGAGTAAGAACATTTGCAAGTTCACAAGTTGCGATTTCTACAAAATCCATAATCAAGTTCCTATGTTTCGAAATGTGAAATTAAGTCGTCAAATGGAAGCGTGTGAATGAAGTCTGCTAATCGATCTGCTTCCCGCTTCGTAAGGTCAAACGGCAGAATAATTTGCACTCGAAAGTCAGCCCTAAGAACAAACGAGTGCATTAGTTTGTCTACTTTAGTCTTTTCGGGTTCGGACTCACTTTTCGCTAAATCTGAGTCCTCATCGGAATCCTCCAATGTGTTTGGGCCGAGTTCGTTCACTTGCCCCTGCTCAGAAGACGCAGCAATTCCGACACTTCTTAGAGATACATGCCACTGAAACCTTGACGGAAACTGTCTTCTGCCCACCACAAACTTGCCACAACCAGCCCTATCAAGCCCCTTAAAAAGGGAAACCACATCCCCTCTTATGGGATTGACCCCTGATTGCCTAACAAGATCCTCAAGACGCTCTAACTTTGTCTCGTTAGAATCGTTTTCCCTTTCTTTTAAAATTTCAAAAACAGCTCTGCTTGTTTTATTTGATTTATAAAAAGACCTAAGAAGCTCAACATCGACACTAGAAACCAAACCTCCTGTCATTTTTCGTCACTCTCAACTAACACATTACCTAAGTATACCTAAACACCCCCTCCTGCGAGGGGCTTGTGGGGGGTTGGCTCCGCCCTTCGCCACATCAAGACTGACCACTTATGTCTTTATATAGACAGTACGGCTTTATGTCAACTCTTTTTGGTGCTAAAAGTTAAAAAAGTTTGCGGATGGGGTTTAGATGCTCGTATTAGCATTTCTTGCGGCGAAAACCAAATGCGATTGGAATGTAATTTTCGAACGCGAATTACGTGGGTTGGGTTGCCCCTAATTTCTTTCGGGTGCCGATTTGGCGATTAGGTGGGCTAAACTGGCGCTAAGGAGAAAACTGCTAACACTTCGTGATAATTGTTTGTCAATCGCTCCCACTGCAAGCATGGTCGGAAGTTGGTCTCCACATCATCGCAGTGAAGGCGTTCGATCTGTAGAACCAGCTGGACCAGCCAAGCTGGTCGCGTTTCTGGAAAAGCATCCTCGCTTCGCGGAGGACTTTTCACCACCCAAGAAGCTTCCGAAGGAGGAGGAAGTCCTACGATGGCGAATTGGACGTCCGTATCTGTTGGTTTCGTGCGATTTGCCCTAACTGCCATCGAGAAATTCATTCTGGGAATAACGTTGGCGAGGAGAGAAACAAAGGGGTCAGGTCTCATTTGCCGCAGTGGTTTAAAAAGAGACCTGACCCCTTTTTGTTCTCGACCGACGCAGTCACGACGGTCTACAATCCGCGGGTCGGAGGGGACATGATGCCACGAAAGATTCGAGAGTTGATCGCCGACCTAGAGAACGCTGGGTTCGAAAACCGAGGTGGAAAAGGAAGTCATCGAAACTTTGCACATCCCAAAGTAAAGGACATCGTTACGATTTTGGGACAACTTGGGGATGATGCCAAAAGATACCAAGAGAGAATCGTAAAATATGCCGTCGAGGAGAGTCAAAAATGAGCAATGCAGACCGTTATGCAAAAATTGTCTATTGGTCAGAGGAAGATCAGTGTTTTATCGGGTGTTGCCCTAAATTGGTCCTTGGTGGTTGCCATGGTGATGATCCCAAGGCAGTATTTGCTGAGTTATGCGAGATCGTAAATGAGGCTGTGGAGCTTTACGTGAAAGATGGCCGCACTTTACCGCCACCGGATTCAAACTACGACTGGCCCATCCAAAAACAACCTGTGACTACGGCCTAACGATCGTTATGTGTCGGAGGATCACCAACGGCGGTTATAGCGACTTGCATCCTACGTGGCGAACCTGCGAAACTTGCTCCTGACAAGGACGCATTTATCGTTCAGAAATTGCGAGCGGCTGGTGCTGTCATTCTTGGCAAAACGAACTTGAGCGAATGGGCCAATATTCGAAGCGAGCATTCGACGAGTGGATGGAGCGGTCGAGGTGGTCAAACAAGAAACCCCTATGTTCTCGATCGAAATCCGTGTGGGTCTAGTTCCGGTTCCGGAGCGGCTGTTTCCTCGAACCTCTGCTCTGTGGCGATCGGCACCGAAACGAATGGCTCCATCGTTTGCCCTTCTTCAGCATGCGGCATCGTCGGAATCAAGCCAACGGTTGGATTGATAAGCCGTGCTGGGATCATTCCGATCTCGTCATCACAGGACACCGCTGGCCCGATGGCTCGAACCGTTCGAGACGCGGCCATCTTGCTCGCGATCCTCGCTGGGGAAGATTCAGAGGACAGTGCAACGCTTGAATCGCATAAGCACAAAAACGGGGACCTCTCACCGACTTTGCGTATCTGGAAGCTCAAGCCAAATGCCTTCGCCTGGCGCGCACGGAAGGAATTGATGCTGCTATGGAGGAGCACAAGTTGGACGCCATTGTTGCACCGACACTTGGACCCGCTTGCCCGATCGATCTGGTCAATGGGGATCACTGGCTTGGCGGGAGTACCGACCTGTCGGCCATATCGGAATACCCGAGCATTTCTGTTCCTGGGGCGACTGTCCAGGGATTGCCGGTTGGCCTCACTTTCATGGGCAAGCGATGGAGCGAACCGACGTTAATCAAGTTTGCATATGCCTTTGAGCAAAAGACCAAAGTCCGCAAGCCGCCTGAGTTCATCCCTTCCTTAAATTGGTGAAGCAATTAACGCTTAGACCCATTTTGGTTTTATGCGATAAACCTTCGCCGCACGATGCGGCGAAATCCCTAAGCAGGATGTGTTTACAGTTCGTTAGCCCAGCAGCGACGATTCCATTTGCCGGTGAACCAAGACACTCGCTTAAGGGCACCGCCGGTTAAACATCAGGAATGAAACATTACTGCCGTTCAACATTTTTGTTTATAGAATTTGTATCCCATCTCAACAAGAACCTTTCGGGCCAGTGCTTTCGAACCGTGCTCGGCTTCATGCCTGCTTGTGCTGCTAGCGCTATCGCTTCTTTCACGCTGAATGCCGCTCGGACGGATTGCGGGCCGTCGAAGTGAACCACCGGCGAACGCGACAACAAATGAACGCCCACCGCCGCCAATCCCCAACCCAAACGAGTCCTTTGCAAGTCGTCGACAAGCACCGATATGGACGCGAGTCCTTTCATTCGCTGCAACAGTTGGACAGCCTGCGATTCGGAAAAATGGTGTAGAAACAGGCAGCAATAGACGATGTCAAACTTCTCCGGCGTAGGCTCAAACACGTCGACTTGGTGGAATTTTATTTTGATTGACGATGGTAAAGCGTACCGCGGTTGCTCCTGCTGGGCCGACCAAAATTCATGGGCGTAACCGATCGCAGTTGGGCTAATGTCCCAGCCGGAGATGTCGCACTGAACCTTGCCTGCCAGTCGTCGTCCGACATCGGTTGCAATATCACCACTGCCGCAGCCTAGATCCAAAACACTTAGGCTGTCGCGTTTGCGTTCGCTCGCAATTTTCAAGATCTCGTTTGCCAATTGCTGGCCCGTTTGGCAGATCGCATTGACTCGTCGCAGTCCACGCAATGCACGACGATGTTCGTTCGGATCGATCGATGGATCATCCATCAGTTCCGGCACTAGGACTCGTGATTTCATACGTTCACCTCGACCGCCTCAATCATTCGTGGCTTGGATGCTTGGATGACTTTGCCTAAAGGACTTAGCAACATTGCTGGCAACAATACTAAATCACCAAGGATCGCTCCGGAAAGCATGACAATCATCAGCTTGGCAAACTGTTGGGTTGGAATGAACTCAGCGAACAAAAATGGAACCATCGATAAGCAACTGATCAGCGTCGTGTGGATCATGGCCGCGGCGCAGCTATGAAACGTTCTCGCGACTGCTTCACGACTCGAATACCCATCCCGCAATTCGTCCATATACCAACAAACGAAATGCAATGTGTCATCCACCGCGATCCCCAATGCAATACTCGCCGTCAAAATGCCAGCGATGTCGAGATCGAGACCTAACCAACCCATGCAGCCAAAGGCGATCGTTACCGGCAACACGTTGGGCAACATGAGCAACAGTCCTCCACGCACACTCCGAGCGATAAACATCATCACGGGCGTGATCAAGAGAAAGGCGGATGCGAAACTGTAGCCAAGATCGGTGAGCAGTGCGACCTGCGTTTCGTGCATGACAGGTGACAGACCCGTGTATTCCGCGATTATGGTCGTTTCTTGGGGTGTTTCTTGCAAAATCGATTCAGTAGCAGCAGCGACTGCCCGCGTAATTTGACCGTAGTCCTCGTCGGAGGTTGCGGAGACTTTGGCCATGATCCGCCACGTTTCTCCGTCGTCGGATTGAGCAATGAGTCCCTTGGCTTGCAAACTTGGTATCGCATTCACGATCGCCTTGCGCATCACCGCACGTTTTACGGTGGCCCCCATCGCTGAAGACTCGGACCAGGTTGGCAAGAAACTTGTTGCGGAAAAAACCCCGCCCACTTCCTCCTGTTCCAGCAGTTTATTCGACACTTTTGAAACCCAACCCGCGCGATCAAGCTCCGTAAGCGAACTATCGCTAGGGAATTTCAATAGAACTTCAACCGTTGCGATGGGGCCTATATGTTGTTCCATCCAAGCCATGTCCTGGTTCGTCTTGCTCTCCATCGGAAACATGTCACTAAACTTGGTGGATGCTTTGAGGTAGGTTAAACCCACGCAGGTCAATATTAATAAACCGATACTTGTGGCAGAAATGAGCGTTGCGTTGCGTGTGAGCCATGCAAGGTAGCCGATCGTGAAATTGGAATTGCGTTCTTCATCCTCCTCATGCTTGGCATGGTCAGGTGCGCAAAACCAGTCTGCTATCGCTGGAAAGCCGAGCAACAATACGACCGTTGCTATTCCCAACCCAACGGCAGAAAAGATCCCGAATTGTCGCACTGGTGCTAATTGACTTGTAAGCAGCGAACCCATTCCCAGCATCGTCGTGATGCTCGAGAGTGTGCAAGGTTTCCAACCCAGTAGCATCGCTTTGGCTCCTGCGTACTGTCCGTTTCCACACCGCAAGCTATCCCTGTGATAGTTCATCAAGTGGACGGCACCGGACAGCGTCAGCATAAAAACAAGTGTTGGCAACACGATCAAAACGGCACTAAATCGGTTGCCAGTGTAGTAGACCATTGCAACGGCCAGCAACTGACCGATTCCTGCCAACAACAATACCACGATCGCTCTTCGGAATTGCCCAAGGCAATACCAAGCAACAAGCAAACCGAGAATACTGGATGGCAATACCAAACGTTTCAGACTTCCTTCTGCGGCTTCATCGACAGCGAACGCTTCGTAGACCGTGCCAGCCAAACGCAGTATTTTGCGATTCAATCCTTCGGTACCGTCTGCTGCCGATTGAATCATTTCGATCGTGTCATTCTGTTGGGCGACGCCTTGTGGGCTTATTCGAGCCAACACGGCAGCGGTTTCGTCTGAACCAATCATAACGCCTCGCAATCGAGCCATCGCTCGCTCGCGGCT
>JAIPFP010000259.1 GCA_021736575.1 Pirellula sp.
GATCGATGCGATCTTGGGAGAGATATCGTTTCAAGTCGTTGACGCCGGCAATGTTCGATTTGTCCGGCAAAGTAGAGCGGGCGTCGACGGATTGCTGTTTCAGACGACCACCCGCGTCGAACTCTTCGAAAGGGACTCCCCACGGGTCGATTTTCAAATGGCATTGAACGCAACCTGGTTGATTGCGGTGTCGTTCGATTCGCTCTCGCAATGAAAGTCCTTTCGTATCGTCGGAAAGAGTCGGTACATTTGGCGGTGGTTCGTCGGGTGGTTCGGCGATGATGCGTCGCGCCAACCAAGCTCCTCGTTTTACCGGGTTCGATTCTCGACCGTCGGAGAGCCCCGCCATGATCGCCGCTTGCGTGAGCATGCCTCCCAAGTCGCGTCGGTTGTGTGTGATAGGCACAAACTCGAAGCCGCTCTCTGTCTTATCGGCGAGATCGTAAAAACTAGCGATCACTTCGTTCGCAAGCAAGAAATCCGATTCAATCAAGTTCGTCAACGCAAGGTTATTTCGAATCAGGTACTCCAGAAACTTGATTGGTTCCTGACGCAGTTGAGCTCGCGTGTCGCGAGTGAGCTTTGGAAACCGATCGCTGTCCGGTTCAAGCACGCTAAATTTTTCGAGGGCCAGCCATTGAGATGCAAATTCGGAGACAAACCGCGAGAAGCGAGGATCATCCATCATACGACCCACTTCGGATTGCATCTGATCGCTCAAGTTGCCGTTGGCTGCCAACGTCATCAGCTCTTGGTCGGGAGGCCCATTCCACAAGAAATAGGAGAGTTTCGAAGCCAACTCGTTTTCGTTCAACCGCTCTGGTTCAGGTGACTCGCTATTTTCGATCAAGAACAAGAACTGCGGGGACGTCAGTACAACTAGCAATGCGCTCGTAACGCTGTCCTGGAAATTAACACCCTCAGCCGACGATTGCTCGAACACTTTCACCAAATGCGTTTCTTCGTTGTCGGTAATGGGACGGCGATAAGCTCGGGAAGCGAACGCACGAAGGATCTCGCGTGCATACGCGGTCGAACCCTTTTTTTGATCCGAATCGATAAAAATATTCTGATGCGCAGGCGGTGGCCATTGCTCGTAAAATGGACCTTCGAATTCTACCGACCGAATCAATAGTCGAGGCATGTCTCGACCATCGGTGTACTCGCTTCGCACGCCAATCTCGCGGATTCCCGCGAGGTAATTGATATTATCCTTCTCGACATCTGGACTGGGGAAATTCCTAATTGCTCCTTCAAACACAAAGCGAGTGAGTTTGTCGGAGGAGACGCTTTGCGGTTCTCCAACGGGAGCAAGTGTGCTGCCGCAATCGCGTCGCAATCCGAGGTGAATGCCAAGCAGCGGCGAGCGTTTCTCGAAAACAGCAAATCGCTTCGCAACCTCATGATCATCCGGTAAGAGGGTCAGAACAACTCTGTCCAAGGGCACAGAGCCTTGGTGTCGCGCATTCAATTGGAGTTCACCCGCATCGAGTCTCAACGCCAGGAATGCAGGTTGACTCAGCGTGCCTGCAAACTCGCGATCACCCAATGTCAGCGTCCAATCGTTAAGCTTTTCTTTAGGTTTTTTCGATGTGATGTTGGACTTCGTTTCACTTTGGTAAACGTCGACTTGGTAAATACCGGAATGCGCGATCGTCACGGTTTGGGGGGTTTCAGGGTCATGACAAATGACTGCATCGAAGCGTTCCGGCAATTGGGCGGGATCGCCGCGATCCAGCAACAGTCCGTCGTTGTACTTCGCTGCCATAACACTGACGCGAAAAAGGCCTTCCTCTGGCAATTCACGCAGCGATATTTTGAAGTTGGCTTTTGGCCCATAAGTGCTTGCCATCTGGAAAAGTTCGGAGCTTGGAATAGCTGGGCGCAGCAACAATCCTTGGGGGACGGTGCTGTAGGCTCGACCCTTGGGGTATCCATCGGTGCCGCGCATACAAGCGAACACGGAATGGTAGAGACTGTCATACTCCCTCCAGCCACGCACGGTATTATTTCCGGCGTATCCTTCGATAAACCGATACTTTGTCCTCATCGCAAAGGGTTCGTAATGAAAAGGTTTGTTAGGAGTCAGTTCCTTCACCAAAAAGTCTTTGTTGTTCAGCAATAGACTCCCTGCGCCGAGAATAAGCGGGTCGGGGAATGGTTCGGAATTGATCGAATCGCCAAGCTCAACGCGAAAATTTTGGATCTTTGGTTTCGAAGTTGAATCGACAATGCAGCGTCGAAGCGATTCCTCGGCGACCTCAAAGTAAGCTTCTAACAACAAGGGCGAGAAGAGAAGTGTCTCTTGATTATTAACAAACCCATCGCGAGAAACAGCGTCCGGTGGGAGTAAGTCTGTCATGTTGTCGTCCAACAACAAGAGCTCGCGCAAAGTGTTGCGGTACTGTGCGACAGTCAAGCGACGGGTGACGCCATTGTTCGGTAAAGGGCGCGATCGAGCCGTTTCGAGAGCCTGATGGATCCACTCTGCGACAGCTTGCCGCTCGGCCTCAGTTGGTTGCGTCTCTTCCTTGGGCGGCATGGCCCGATCAACGATTTGTTTCCGAATATCTTGCCACAACCGAATGTTTCGATCTTCTAATGATGCACTGAGCTGATCAACGCGAATGCCCGATGTCAACTTGTCGGCATCATGGCAGCGCACACAGTGTTGCATCAAGAACGGTTTAACAACTTGCCCAAATGCACTCTCTAGGCTTTTGCCGTCGCGGCTCGGTTCGTCAGCAGCTTGGATGGGCTGGAGCAGTCGAATCGAACAGAGTATCAGTGCAATCGTTCTCGATCGGTTGCGGAGTTGATTGATGGCGTTCGACGCGAAGTACGTCATTTTCATTTCACAGTTGCTTGGTGTTGTCTACGGACGGGTCGGTTGGCAGATCTGACGACGGGTTAGGACGTCGGGTCCCTTCGAAAGAGTGTAAGTGACTGTAGATCAACTTACTAGAAGTTGCCCGAAGAGTATCGGATGCTCGAACCCAAATCGGTTAACGCCGTAGAAGTAGCCGGAAACTACTTCAACAAGAATCGACAGATGCATCCATGACGACGATCGAGCCTGCTAATTCAGAAGTACCTCGATCGCATGCTCGCAGGAAGCCAAATACTTGGTTTCGGTTTCTGCGCCGGTGGCTGTTTCGTTTCATCGGGTTATTCGTCCTTTTTATCATCCTTTTTGCATTGGCGGCCTGGATTCTCGGAAATGTGCCTGTCAACCAGGAATTCACCCACGCCGAAGCGGACGGTATCGATATCCTTTTGATCAATAACGGGGTACATGTCGATTTGGTGCTGCCCATCCATGAAAAAGAGTTTTCATGGCGGGATCATCTCATGCCCTTGGATTTCCCAGCATTTGACGAGCGTTACCAGGTCGCAGCATTTGGGTGGGGAAATCGACAATTCTATATGGAAACACAAACGTGGGACGATTTGAAAGTCTCCAACGTGCTATTCGCCTTTGCTGGACTCGGCGAAACGGTTGTTCATGTAGAGTTGTTAGAAGACATGGATTGGCAAGAAACCAAATCGCGAAAAATTCGACTTTCACCCATCCAGTTCAATCGCCTGTGCCAATTTGTTTCGAAAACGTTTAAGCACAACGCAGAGGGTTCTTTGGTACCAATTCCCAATGCCCACTATCACCAACGCGACGCTTTCTACGAAGCGACGGGCCAGTACCATCTTTTCCGAACTTGCAATGTTTGGATCGGGTGCGCTTTGGCACATTCAGGTGTCCGGGTTGGTTGCTGGACATTGACGCCAGATCTATTGTTTGCGTGCTTACCATCTCCGCCGTAGCACAGGCTGCTAGCCTGTGCATTTTAGACTATTACAGGCTGGCAGCCTGTGCTACGTTGTAGTTTTTAGTCTGCCGATCTCAACGCGCGTCCATCGAACGCATCGACATACCACCCGTCAGATTGGAAACATTTTTGAAGCCTTTGTTCCTCAGCCAACACGCGCCAATGTGAGCTCGTTTGCCGGAATGACACACGACAACGGTCGGCAAATTGGGATCGAGTTCCGTCCATCGCTCCGCGAATTGGTCGATCTCGATGGCGATAGCATTGGGTAACGGCAACTGCTGTCGTTCGCGCTGCGTTCGCACATCGACAACCTGTTTTCCATCTAATGATGCGTTTGGTTCAATCAAGGTTGGTGCCGAATCCAAATCATTGCATGCCGCAAAAGCGACCATATGCACTGGGTCTTTCGCGCTACCATAGGGTGGCGCATATGCTAGGTCAAGTTGAGCGAGTTGCCTAACCGTCCCGCCAAAGTGAATCGCGGTTGCAATAACATCGATCCGCTTGTCGACACCTTCACCACCCACGGCTTGAGCCCCAAGGATCTTTCCATCGAAGGGACTATACAGGACTTTGAGTTGCATCGATTGAGCGCCAGGGTAGTAGCTTGCATGACTGGCTGCTTGGATGATGGCGCTTCGATATTCGATCGCTTTGGATTTTAATGCGGACTCGTTTAATCCGGTGCAAGCGGCTGTCAAATCAAAGACTCGAACAATGGCGGTTCCGAGTATGGATCCCATCGGATCCGATTGTCCTCGAGCCGCATGTTCGCCGGCGATACGACCACCACGGTTGGCCGACCCCGCCAGCGGAATGCGAGCCAACTGCCCTGAAACTCCATGATGCAGTTCAACAATATCGCCGACCGCATAGATATCCGGATCCGAGGACTGCATGTGCTCGTTCACTACGACACCGCCATTACTGCCAATTGTCAAGCCTGCTTGTTCGGCAAGCGAAATTCTTGGGCGAACTCCAGCCCCCACGATCAAGAGATCGGTGGGGATGGAACGGCCATCCGCCAATTCCACGTCCGTCGCGCGATCAACATTTTTTACTACGTTCGATAGGAACGCATTCAAAACCAAACGAATCCCCTTCGATTCCAGATGCTCCTCAATGATCTTCGCGAACAGTCGATCGATCGGTTGTAGAACCTGCGGGGAACGGTCGATCAATGTTACGTTCATTTGGCGGTGATGAAGTTGTTCCGCTACTTCGAGCCCGACGAAGCCGCCACCGATAACGACTGCGGATTTCGGAGCATGATCCGCGATGAATGACATGATTCGATCCATGTCATTCAATGTCCATAAGTGAAATGCGTTCGACGGCAGTGGCTGGAGTTGTGGTGGTGTGGTCGGTTGCGACCCTGTCGCTAGAATCAATCGATCGTAACTCAATTGGGATCGATGGCCTCCCGGATGCTCTGCACTGTGTTCGACGATAGCGATCGTCTTGGCCTCTCGATCGATCGACACGACTTCGTTTTGTACTCGCACGTCGATTCGGAACCGATTCCAGAAGAGGTCAGGTGTCGCGACCAACAGTTTCCCTCGATCTTGGATCTCGCCGCCAACGTGGTAGGGAAGCCCACAATTTGCAAACGAAACAACTGGGCCTTTCTCGACAAGGATAATCTCTGCGTCGGCATTGACACGCCTAGCTCGCGCGGCTGCAGAAGCACCGCCAGCGACCCCTCCAACAATCACTATTCTCATATTCGTGTCAAGTCAACGCGTTCTTGGTTTGGTTCCAGGGCATTTTTGCAAGCAGCATTCCCATCCCACATATATCGGAAACGCCTGCGAAAACCAAGCCAGCTCCAATAAAAGCCGAAAGCCCATGAAAAGCCGGATGAACAAACCATCCGAGCATAGCACCGAGAAAGGCGAGTGAGCCGGCGACAATTCTCACTTGCCGATCCATTGATATTGCGCCCTTTCCTCGGACCACGGGCAAGCCCGCCGCCACGCAAGCGGCAGTCCCTCCATCGACATTCACGGTTGCAACTCCCAAATCGGAAAGTTTTTGGCAAGCTTTGCGGCTTCTGTTACCACCCTGGCATATCACGTGTGGAATTTGGCTTGAACTTTTGCATGCGGATTGCACCTTTTCGGCAGTCAAGCTATCCAGTGGAAGATTGACGGCTCCCTGGACGTGCACGCTTTGGAACTCGCCAGGCATGCGAACGTCGATCAATACGCAGTTCCTATGGCTCTTGAGCCTTTCCCCAAGAACCGCGGCACTAATTGTCTCAAATCCCGTTTCGACACTCAATTTGTCACTCCTTTTCGAATCCGATTGCGTTTGCTCGCGCCGTTTTTCAGGAAAAGAAAACCAACGCTTCGATTGATGGTAGCTGATTCTACATCGTTGCATCCGTTGCAGTGAGCGGGTGCCATGCGAAACCCTTGGGGAAAAAATAGCTACTTGCTTAAAAGAAGCTTATTTCTTGGAAGCCAAGTATTCGACCGGAATTGGAATGCCTTTGAGGATTCCTTCAACGACGATGTTCCGCTTGACAACACCCTGAAATCGGCAGACGATCAGGCGGGGCTTTCGGACTTTGAGTAATTCGCACATCACAATCAAACGATCGCCAGGTACGACCGGATCGCGGAATCGAACTTCCTCTAAGCCGCCGAAGCCGACCATCGAATCGCCCAAGAGGCCATATTTGTGAGAGCAATAGCAGCAAACTTGGGCTGCCGCTTCGAGCATCACCACACCGGGCATTAATGGCATGCCCGGCATGTGACCACGAACCCAAAATTCTTGGTCGGTCACATCTTTGTACCCCGCACAAGCAACTCGAACGGCATCCTCGAAAATGATGGCCGTCAATTGCTCCATTTCGAAACGCTGCGGGTTGTACTTGCGGATCTGCTCAATGTCCGCCACAACGTTATCGAAGTCTAGCGTATCTGGATCGACGATGAAATCTTTTAAGACCACAGGCCACTACCCAATCAAAAGCCTTTTAGTAGCACCATGCAACCCATTAGGCACCCTTTAAAGTTGAAAAAACGTTCGTTAGGTGCGGACCTTACGCCTTTTTGATTTACGAGCTTTGCTGTTTGCCGCACGTTGACCGTGGTTGGCTTTCTTCAGTTTTCGGTGAGGCTTTGTCATGATTTGGGTAAGGTTTGAGGTTCAAAATCAATTTGGACCGATGTAAAAACAACATCGAGACGGATAGAATAGCAGGATTAGCACGCGATGCAAAGGCAATTTTGACTTGCCCTGACCGACTCGACAGGGATACTATAGACAGGCATACTATAGTACGTCTCACAATAACTTTCTCCGCGACGACAGTTTCAACTTCGAGTCCAAGTCGCAAATCCTTTCATAACATGGTTTTGAGGTAATTCGATGGCGGTAAACGTAACAGAAGAGGCTGCAGTTGAACTCAAGCGAGCCCATTCCGAAGGCAACTTAGCAGTCGACACGTTCGTTCGGGTTGGCGTAGTTGCAGGCGGTTGTTCCGGCTTTGAGTATTCCCTGAGCTTTGACGACAAGTACGACGACGAAAAAGATAGCCGATACAACCAACACGGTGTTGAAGTCGTGGTGGACAAGAAAAGTGCACTGCTCTTGGACGGTGCAGTAATTGGTTGGCATAAAAGCTTAGAACGACAGGGATTCACATTCGAAAACCCGAACGCAACCAAGTCATGCGGTTGCGGTAAGTCGTTCCAGTAAAGCATAGAAGAACCACCAAAGTTGTACGACGCTCCGCCTTGGTTGCACGACGCTCCGCGTCGTGATTAGGCGAGCAGTAGCCTGACAACTACCAATCATAACCCGATACGTAAGTGAGGGACCTGCGAAATTGTCCCTCGCTTACGCGTCGGGTTGGGATACTGAAATCTGCCGCCCGCCTGAAACGACTGACTGGACAAATAAGCTCAGGAAACTCCTGGGCTTTTTCTATTGAAAAACTGTTGAAGTCGAACGGCAGAATGGAAAATAGTACGCATCTCGCCCAGACAACAGTTGCACGTTCGCCTAAATCCTTTCACCAAGTTCACGAGCACATATTTTGCAGTCCAAGATCGTTTTATTGCCGGGAGACGGCATCGGCCCCGAAGTGGTTCAGCAAGGGGTGCGAGTTCTTCAGTCTATTGCCTCCAAATTCGGGCATCACTTCGAGTTTTCCGAACACCTCATCGGAGGCATCGCAATCGATGAGACGGGCGACGCTTTACCAAACTCGACGATTGTTGCCTGCAAGTCATCCGAAGCGATCTTGCTCGGTGCTGTCGGTGGCCCAAAGTGGGACGATCCAAACGCCAAGACACGTCCCGAAGCCGGCTTGCTCAAGATCCGAAAAGAGCTCGGCCTATTCGCGAATCTCCGTCCCATCGTGACGTTTGCGGAACTGCTCGACTCATCGCCACTGAAACGAGAGATCATCGAGGGAACGGACATTCTTTTCTTTCGCGAGCTCACGGGCGGTCTGTACTTTGGCCCCTCGGGTCTCGAAGAACTCCCAGATGGACAACAGCGAGCCTTTAGCACGGCGGTCTACACAACCAGTGAAGTCGAACGGATTGTGCGCATGGCAGCTCAAGCGGCCTTGAAGCGTCGCAACAAACTTACCATGGTCGACAAAGCCAATGTGCTGGAAGTATCGCGACTCTGGCGACGCGTTTCAGCAAGGATCATGAAGGAAGAATTTCCTTCTCTCGAGTACGAAGTTGTCTTGGTTGATTCCATGGCCATGCACTTGTTGAGCCGCCCCACCACTTTTGACGTCGTCGTGACGAGCAATATGTTTGGTGACATCTTGACGGACGAAGCTTCGATGCTGCCTGGCTCGTTGGGCATGCTACCAAGTGCTTCGCTGGGTTCATCCGGTCCGGGCTTGTATGAACCCATTCATGGTTCAGCACCGGATATCGCAGGCAAAGGGATTGCGAATCCGCTTGCAACCATTCTGGCCGCTGCCATGCTGCTTAGGCATTCTTTGGGGCTCGAAAACGAAGCGGTCTCGATCGAGACAGCGGTTCGAAGTGTGCTAGCAGCCGGTCATCGCACCGCCGACTTGGTTCGTCGCGGTCAGCCTTCGCTCGGTACGAT
>JAIPFP010000260.1 GCA_021736575.1 Pirellula sp.
GATGTTTCGCGAGTGCATGAGTCCATTCACGGTTGATTCGCGTGATCTCAACTGAGGTGTTGGCGTAGCGATTGGGGCTTTCAGCATCCGACTTTCCCGCCCAGGCATTGGTTGATGGGGCCATCAGGTACCTAAGAGTGAGCTTCCCACTTGTTCGTCATTCCCGCGTAGGCGGGAACCCAATTATCACGCGCACTCCATTGGATTCCCGCCTGCGCGGGAACGACTTGTGCACTGGATTCCCGCCTGCGCGGGGACGACTTGTGAACTGGATTCCCGCCTGCGCGGGAACGACTTATGCACTGGATTCCCGCCTGCGCGGGAACGACTTGTGAACTGGATTCCCGCCTGCGCGGGAATGACTTGTGAACTGGGTTCCCGCCTGCGCGGGAATGACTTATGTGTGGCTCATTGCGTGGCTCATGGGGCCATCCATCTATGCTTGCCGACCGATTTTGTTTTTTGCTAGATTTCTAGCTTAGTTTTGTAGCGTTGCATTTTCACGCAAATCCATTGGGATTTCGAGTCTTGCGTACTGCGAAATGAGGGTAAAGATGAGGCGGAGTACCGGGGGTAGAGTGGGTCAATATTTGTGTTGAGCAGCGTAGCAGGGCCCCCTCCTCGATCGCGTTTATTTCTGCTGGTTAGTCGATCCGCTCGCGGCCTAGGAGTGAAACGAGTGGCACGGATCGCCTATCATAGGTGCTCATTCGAACTTAGACTTTTCCCCAATGGGTTTTCCGTATGCATGCGGAAGCCCGCCTCGCGGACATTAGCACTCTATGACTACAAACTTGAATTGGAATTCTCGGCATCTGACGCATGGATGGCAACGAGGCGTCAATGCATTTTTCTGGGGTCTGGGTTTTCAGCCTGCTGACTTCGATAAAGCTCAAATAGGAATCGGTACTCCTCTCTTAGAAGGCAACCTGTGCAATGTCCACAGCTATGCCCTGGCAAAGAGCATCCAATCGGGTTGCACCGATGCAGGCTTGATCGGATTTCCGTTTGGCGTACCTGCTGTCAGCGACAATCTCGTGCAAGGTGGTCCCGATGGAGGGGCATCGCTCGCAAGTCGCAATCAAATCGCCAACGCTGCAGAGATGGTCTGTACGGCGCATCGTTATGACGCGATCATTGGATTGCACCATTGCGACAAGAATGGACCAGGCTTCGCGATGGCGCTTGCCAGAACCAATTTGCCAGGCCTGATTGTCAACGGCGGTTCGATTATGCCTGGCTGCCATCAAGGTCGCCCAACAACGATCTTGGATGTCTATGATGCACAGGCTCGTCTTCGTGCGGGGCAAATGGATGCGGACGAGGCGGAAGCGGTTCTACGAACGGCCTGCCCTGGTCCAGGAGGATGCGGGATCGCGGCGTCATTCAATACGTGGGGTATCGCCATGGAAGCGATCGGCCTAAGTTTGCCAAACACATCCTCCATTCCAGCCATCGACGAGGCAAAATCATTGGACGGCTTTCGAACAGGTGCTGCTATTCGCAAGTTGCTCGAAGGTGATATTCGTCCACGAAACATCTTAACCCGTCAGGCGTTTCAGAACGCGATGGCTGCAATCGCGGCGGTAGGCGGCTCGACCAATGGTGTACTTCACTTGCTTGCTTTGGCGCGCGAAGCCAACGTTGAGTTCGGGCTTCGCGATATCCAATCGATATGCCGACGAACGCCAGTCTATTGCAATTTCGCACCGCGAGGCACAGGAACCATGGTTGACTTGCATCGTTTAGGCGGAACAACAATGCTGCTTCGTCACTTGCTGAAAGCTGGCGTATTAAATGGCGACTGCATGACGGTAACCGGCGAAACACTTGAAGTGAACCTGAACGCAGCCCCAGAGGTTTCATTGGACACTGGGCTCATTGCACCGCTCGGACAACCATGGAAGGACTACGCTGATATTCAAGTCTGTTATGGCAATGTGGCTCCCGACGGAATTGTCTTCAAGGTCTCTGCGTCGGACGGAAATCGATTTTCTGGGAACGCAATCTGCTTCGAATCCGGAAAGAGTGTGACGGATGCGGCGATAGAGAATCGAATTCGCCCAGGTGATGTAGTCGTCTTGAGAGGACTAGGCCCGGTGGCGGCTGGTATGCCCGAGGTGCATGTGGCCGCTGCAGCATTGTCTATGCCAGCACTGAAAGGAAAAGTGGCGCTCATTTCTGACACGCGAGTTTCGGGTGTATCGAGTGGAGCAATCGGCGTTCATTGTGCTCCTGAAGCTGCCTTGGGGGGACCTATTGGAAAGATTCAAGATGGCGATCGTATTTTTTTTGATCTTAAGCAAGGAACCATCCATGCGGATGTTGATTTCTCGCAACGACTCGCTATTCCGATCCGCGTTTCACATCCCAGAGGTTATCTTGCCGACTTCGCCGCGTTAACGACACAAGCAGATCAAGGGTGCGTTAGCAAGTAGTATTAGCCGTGCGGGTTAGCCGTGCGGGTTAGCCGTGCGGGTTAGCCGTGCGGGTTAGCCGTGCGGGTTAGCAGGGCGGGTTAGCCGTGCGGGTTAGCAGGGCGGGTTAGCCGTGCGGGTTAGCAGGGCGGGTTAGCAGGAAAACCTGAACGATCGGTGCAAAATGGGATTGGAATACCACAGGCTTGACCTGTGAAACGTTGTGCTTTGTGGCCACAGAGGCGGACCTGTGGGATTCGCCGGAAAAGCGAAATTGTAAAAGTGCTCCGTTGGTGTTAAGATCTGAGCCCGTCGTGTTACTACTCGAATCCGTGCTCGCCAACAGCGAAATAGCGATGACAAAACATATTTTTGTAACTGGCGGTGTCGTCAGCTCCATTGGCAAGGGACTAACCAGTGCCTCGATCGGGATGCTACTTGAGGCCCGCGGCCTTCGGGTCCGAATGCAAAAACTGGATCCCTACATCAATGTCGATCCAGGAACAATGAGCCCTTATCAACACGGCGAAGTCTACGTTCTAGACGATGGTAGCGAAACCGATTTGGATTTAGGGCACTATGAACGATTCACGAGTGGTCCACTCACTCGCGATTCCAACTACACGACCGGTCAGATTTACCTTCGGGTCATCGAGAAAGAGCGACGTGGTCAATTCTTGGGAAAGACGGTCCAAGTCATTCCGCATATCACCAACGAAATCAAAGAATCGGTCCTTCGTTTGGCAGATGCGAACACCGATATCGTGATCACCGAAATTGGCGGGACCGTAGGAGATATCGAAAGCTTGCCGTTCCTGGAAGCCATTCGCCAGTTTCCGCAAGACGTCGGCCGAGATAATTGCCTCTTCATACACTTGACCCTAGTGCCGTACCTCAAGGCAGCGGGCGAGATCAAAACCAAACCGACACAGCATTCTGTTGGCCTATTGCGTCAAATCGGTATTCAGCCCGACATGTTGATTTGCAGATGCGAGCAAAACATATCGCGAGAAGAACGCGAAAAGATCGCATTGTTCTGCAACGTTGCTTTTGAGGCGGTCATTGAGGAAAAGGATCAGGAGTTCTCGATTTACGAGGTTCCGCTCTCATTGCGAGACCACAAGCTCGATGAGTTCGTCATGAAGAGATTTCATCTGACGGGGCAACCTCTGCAGCTCGAAGCATGGGAAAACATGATGTTCGCGCTGCGCAATCCCAAGCACGAAATCAGCATCGCGGTGGTCGGCAAATATGCGGAACACAAAGATGCATACAAATCGATTTACGAGGCGATCGATCATGCCGGTATTCGCCACCAAGCCCAAGTGAGAGTGGCTCGGATTCAGAGCGCCGAAGTCGAAGAAGAAGGGCCAGAACGGCTGCTCGCCGGCTTTGACGGAATACTCATTCCGGGCGGTTTTGGCGAACGCGGCGTCGAGGGCAAAGTCCAAGCGATCCGCTACGCACGAGAAAGAAACATTCCTTTCTTCGGTATTTGTTTGGGGATGCAATGCGCCGCAATTGAATTCGGACGCAACGTCGTCGGACTCGATCGAGCCCACTCGACGGAGTTCGACAAGGATACGCCCGCACCCATCATTTGCCTCTTGGATGAGCAACGCAAAGTGACGAACATGGGAGGAACCATGCGGCTCGGAACGCAACCCTGTCATTTGACCCAAGATTCCGCTGCTCAGATTGCGTATCATACCGACACAATTTCTGAACGTCATCGCCACCGCTACGAATTCAATAATATGTACCGAAGTCAATTCGAAGCGCATGGGATGCGATTCTCAGGTCAAAGCCCTGACGGTAATCTTGTTGAAATACTGGAGTTGCCATCGCAATCCTTCTATTTGGCCGTCCAATTCCATCCGGAGTTTAAGAGCAAGCCGACCAAGGCCCATCCCTTGTTCGCAGCATTTGTCGGGGCAGCAGTCCAGCGACGAATCGGTCGCAAACAACGCAACACTCCCCCAGAAACGACGGACCGACCTGAACGAAGTTCCCTTGCGAACTAACGATTTTTCAACACCCATTCCGCTTTCAAAACATCATGCCCCCAAACAATGATCCGGTGAATCCTTACAGCTCAGCACCGCACGAATCGATGCCCTCCCCGATGCCGCCTCAAGGTAACAATCAAGGTGATGCAACGGGCGGCCTGATTCCCTACAAGAACCCCAAAGCACTTATCGCGTATTATTTGGGAATCCTGAGCGGATTGCCTTTGATCGGACTCCCGATCGGAATAGCAGCCTTCGTGCTCGGAATCATGGGGTTAAGAGATCGTAATCGAAACCCCGCAATCAAAGGGAGCATACACGCAGGTATCGGCATCGGCTGCGGCGGTTTTTTCGCAGTCGTCTGGGGGCTCTTGATTGTCCTAATCGTAGTTTCGCTCATATTCAAATAGAACGGGCCTACTTCACCATGTTCTCCAACATTTCATTCAGGCCTGGGAACAATTCTACGCCTCCTGTCAGCTCCTTGAACGAGCTGATATGCAATTCTTTGGAAGACTTGATAGCTTGATTCATCGAGTCTTTCGTTAGCTGCTCAAGCAACACTTTGTGTTCGATAGCCATCAAACCCTCCGAAATACGGATCGATTGAACGCTTCCTAATCCATTCAATTCCACATTCACCGACATACCCATGGAGCTAGCGTTTCCAACAACGCGAGACGCATCCAGTTTGGCATTGAGCAATTTCATTTGCGACCCAATTTGGGTCATGTTGCGCATGGTACTGGCTAGGTTGGTCAGATTCTTAAACATTAAATCGCAGTTGTAAGTGTGTTAATCATCGAATGTCGGGACGTTCGCCAATGACAACATCGATCTGGTTTCGATGTCCGTTGCGTTCGATGGTGAGTTGAACTTTAGAGCCTACCGATGTTTTCCCAATTACGAAGATCAAGTCCTCGACCCCTTTTACCGGATGGTTATCGATTTCCTGGATCCAGTCGCCAACCCTAAGACCCGCGATCGCTGCAGGTGAATCTTGTCCCACTAGTTCACGAACGACGGCACCTCGCAAAGGAGCCTTGGCTCGGATGGTTTTGGCAGAAGGCTCTTCTATTCCATCGACGACTCCGAGTGGATTGTTCTGAGCTGCGAGGAGTTGTTGCCATTCGGAAACGCGTACAAGTTGGACACCAAGCCAGCCCGGTCTCATCGAGCCCGACTCGACGATTTTGTCAAAAACAATCTTGGCAATGCTGCTTGGAATAGAAAAACTAACACCGCGGTACGCTTCGCCGATAATCGCTGTGTTGATACCGATAAGCTCCCCTCGGCCATTGACAAGCGGTCCACCGCTGTTGCCTGGATTTACGGCTACATCGCTTTGCATCAAATCCGTGTAGCGCGCATTCATTTGACCATTACGCTGGGAGTCACCCAGAAAGCGTCGTTCGTAGCTGGTTCCGCTTAAATCAAGCCGATGCTTTCCACTTAGAATGCCAAACGTAATGGAGCCGGTAAGCCCAAACGGACTTCCGACCGCCCAAACCGGAGCGCCGACGTCGAGACACTCGCTATCGCCCCACGTGATGGGCATCAGATCATTTGCTTCGATCTTGAGTACCGCTAAATCCCTAGCAGAATCGAAACCGATCAAGTCAGCCTTGCAGGTCCGTTCGTCCGCAAGAGATACATTGATTCGATCGTTTCTGCTCATTCGGTCTTCTTCGTCATTGATAACGTGATAATTGGTCAAAATGTAACCGCGCGAGTCAACGATGACTCCACTCCCTTGGCCAACCATCGGGCGACGAGGCAATTTTGCACCTGAACGAATTGCCCCTTCGCCATCAATATCAAGTGAGCTGGAATCGAGTTGGTCCAAGGTAATATGAACGACACTTGGGCAAACGCGACGGGCAACCGTTTGCGATACGTTTGGAATCCCGTCCAACGAAACGCGTTCCAACTGTTGTCCTGCGACCTCGTACTCAGCTCGCAACTGACCTCGGTACCAGGAATAGCGAGACGACTCCAGCATCGAAGGTAGCAAGGTTCGTAACGCCATCAATAAAACGAGAACCACCACCAAGCTAAGAAATGTCGACAGGAGCAGCGAAGCGGCGGAAGGGTGCTTGCTGGCAGGCGCGATATCTTGGTGTTCGCGTTCCGAGGCATGAAAGGGAGCTGCCCATTTCGCCCCCGGTTGGAAGTCAGGTTCCGCAGGATCTGGCGTCAAGTTTGGTTGCATTTCACTCATACGAACATGCCTAATTGTACGATTCGGACGTGCACTACTTCAATATTCTAACTGATCGCACGCGATAGGATCTAGTGATTGAGTGATCAAAGTCGTATGGAATCAGGCCTATTTGTCGCGGAGCCCTGGCGAAGCCTGCAATTCAGTGGGTTCTTACGACTTGCCCCGATAGCCGATCGAAAAATAAATCAGGACGATCAAGACAAGGGTGGCTAGGCCGAGCCAGTATTGTGTCCACTGGACGCCATTGGATGTCCGACAGAATTGCATCCAAGCACCGGTAATCAAGTATCCTGCCAAATTGCCTATGCCACCTGACAAAAGGCTGAGAAGAGCTTGGGCTCGCGATTGCCATTCGGCTTCGACTCTCTTTGCCAAGTAGATCTGTGTGCTGATGTAAGTAAAGGTAAAAGCGAAGCCGTGAAGCCCTAAACCGATGAGTACTGGTACCCTCATGTTGATGGCATACAATCCGTACCGCATTAGTCCGAAAACGAGTCCCGCCATGATGGTCCACTTCAACCGCCAACGAGCGAGGATCCCACCGATTGAGATCATGGCAACCACCTCGGATACTTGCCCTAGTGACATCCATGCGCTGAGTCGCTCAAATCCCAGATCTGACAATTGTGGCGGTGTGTAGGGATAAAAAGCAGCAAAAGGTATCGCGACCAAGGTCGAAGTAATAAAAACGACTCGATGATCGTGAATCCGCAGCAGGCTCAGCGCATCCAATCCAAATCGTTCTCGCAAACTCAGATGCTTTGGGCTTGGGGGAGCATAGGAATACCGCTGCAAAACCAGCGTGTAAGCGGCAACGATCAGCCAAAGTCCTCCACTCAAATAGAAGGCTTTGGGACTCGTGTCAAATCCGAGCAAGCTTGTCGTCCAACAACCGGCCATCCAACCTATTGTTCCCAACGCTCGTATCGATCCGTACTGGTCCTTGGAGTTCATAAGCCGAAATAAAACGATCGAACCCGCTAGGCTCGATGTCGGTACGAGAAATAGAGATTGCACCTGTATCAAACACAAAACGAACCATGTGTTCCATTTCAATTCAACACCCCAGGCAATCCACAAAACCATGATCGCGGTAGCAACGCTGACCCAACGAAGTACCGTTGCCGGAAGTGCGGAACGATCGGCCATCGCTCCAAAAAAAAGAGGGGAGAGCAACGCAGCGATGGCATTGGCAGCAAACGCCATCGACTTGATCGCCCCCATTCCAGCCGCATCCAACACCGAACTGAGGGGCACGAACCACGATGCCATAGCCATGCCATGCAAGAACAAGAGTCCCATCAACTCGGCTTTTTCCGTTCGTTTCAACTCGCGATCCAAGTAGGCCAAGCTCCAGTCTCATTTCATGGGGAATCTCCTGAGAGGCGAGATTCTTGCAGCAATTCAGGATTGTGAGAAGACCTTGGATCGATAACACTCCATGGGAAACGCCTGGTAAAATACGCACCTAGGCGAGCGGCAGCATGAAATAGTCCCGTAGCACAGGGCTGCTAGCCTGTGCTTTTTAGACTGTTACAGGCTGGCAGCGCTGGCAGCCTGTGCTACGAGGAACCGTATACTCGGCTCACTTGAACGGAAGTTTGCACCGCATTGAACGAACAATGCCTCGCGATTCAGAAAAGAATAAAGGAATTCAGATGCTTGACGGCACGATCAAAAAGCTCATTTACAACCACCACGATGATGTCGACGGTTGGCAATTGCACGACGGAACGCTAGTCCATTTCCCACCTCACATCGGCGAACAACTCAGCGAGTGGATTGGCGAAGGGGATGAAGTGACTTTGGAAGGCGACCGCCGGTCCAATCGCGACGGCGACGAAGTGATATTCCCGAGCTACATCGAAAGCCAAGGCTGGTCGCTGACTTTCGACCAAAAGAAACCACACCAGCGAAAAGGCCCCGACGATAAGCAGCCGCCCGAACACGAACGCTCGCAGGTCAGCAACGAAGACATCATGCGAGAACTAATGAAGCTGAGGCGGTTAATTGAAGCGTGGAGCGAATAGTAGCAATCTGTTTCCTGTTATAATCAACGGCCATGCAAACTCTACTCGATCCTCCCGGACGTCATCAACAAGCATTGGAAGAAAACCAACCATGAGACTATCCTTTTGGCTGCAGACCTGTTTGGCTATTACTGTATTGCTTTCCAACGACGCCCAGGCGACTGATTCGCCGGTCGTCCGCCCGAACATTGTGCTCGTTATGGCCGACGATCAAGGCTGGGGCGACACGAGTTA
>JAIPFP010000024.1 GCA_021736575.1 Pirellula sp.
CGGGCACCGATTGCTGGCTTACGATCTAGAAGGCACCGAAGTCGCTCAGTGGCTTAACTCCATCGGAATCACAGGCATTGTCCTCAAATATCGTGTCCCAACGCGAACACCAGACTTCAAATGCCTTGCCGCGCTGCAAGACGTTCAACGTGCAATCAGCGTAGTTCGGGCTCGCGCGAAAGAACTGGGCTTGGACCCATCACGCATCGGTGTCTTGGGTTTTTCGGCCGGAGGCGAAGTGGCCGCTCGGGCTACGCTTCAATTCAAGGATCGCAAGTACGAAGCCATTGATTCAAGCGACGAGGTATCCTGTCGCCCTGACTTTTCCTTGCTGATCTACCCGGCTTACTTGGTTGGCAAAGACAATTCACTTCTGGAGGAACTCAAACCAACTGCGGATACACCTCAAACACTGATGATCCATGCATGGGATGACCCCGTTACCCCCTTGAGCAGCCTATGTCTCGCGACCGAAATGAAGAAGGCCGGGGTTTCATGTGAGTTGCATATGTTTGCTAGGGGCGGACACGGATATGGATTGCGGCACGTCGACGGAATGCCTGTTACGGACTGGCCCTCGCAAGCTTCCGCTTGGTTGAGCAAAGTCGCCGCGAAAAAGTAAGGCGAGCGGCCGACTTGGAACAAAAAAGGGACCTTTCCCTTTACCAATGGAGAGACGCTGGAAAATATTCGTCAATCAATTGCTGATAAAAGGGTCGCAGCCCGGCAACGTCCATTCGCTCATCGCGTTTTGTGTATAGATCGTATTGGTTAAATGCGTTGACCCACTTCATCATCTCGTGATCATGCTCGTTCATGAGAAATCGATACGCGCCTTCGCGATGAACCGGGTAACACGAATGATACCGGATCATATTCAAAGCAGGTTCGGGCAAGTAGTTCTTGACGACATGATATAGATACTCGTCATGCCCCCACGAAAGATTGACTTGGTCCAAGCCGCAATGAGCCGAATAGATTCCCAAATCGGATTGATAACGCTCGTTGGTGCTATCCGGATTGTCTAAAAACGCTTCGTGAAAGACAATTCGATCCGAAAACTTGCAACCCACCGGGAAAGTGTCGCCAACGACCGCCCATTGCGGTTCGCCCCACAAGCACAAGATTTTGCCCAGGTCGTGAATCAATCCCGTAAGAATGAACCATCGAGGTTGATTATCGCTACGGATTGCTTCGGCGGTTTGCAACAAATGCTCGATTTGAGGCAGGTCAATATCCGGGTCGCTGTCATCCACAAGCGTATTGAGGTACTCCATCGCTTGCCAAACTCCCATTTGAGTTTTTGCGAGCGACAAGTATTGTTGGCGCTTTTGTTGGCCAAATTCGAATGTCTGATACCGATGATTCAAACGGTAGAACTCACGAACGCCTGGCCGTACCTCCGCCTCATAATCTCGAAAGGTGTCGCGTGCAGGATAACGTCGCAACAAGTCATCTTCCCATTCATCCAAACTCGAAAGAGGCTCGAAACTGTCGGGCATTTCCAAATCCAATCAGGTAAAAAAGGACATCTCACGCGGGACGCTTTCACTCGAGTTGCGTGTCCCAGCGTTCGCTATGCCGCTTCTCGCCGGCGGCGTCGATATTGGTCCAGCGTGACGGCAGCAATGATAATCGCTCCAATCATAATGTCTTGTGTCGAATTCTGAATCCCAAGTTGATCGCAACCGCTTGCAATAACTCCCATGATGGTCGCTCCAGCCAATGTGCCAAGCACGGACCCATGACCGCCGCTTAAGCTGCCGCCGCCGATGACGACTGCCGCAATGAACTTGAGCTCACGCCCGATCCCTTCGACTGGGTTCGCCATTTTCACCAACGAAAAAGTATAGATGCCCGCAACTCCAACCAAAACACCTGCGATGGAGTACACCAACACTTTCGTCGCCAATATATTCACGCCGCATAGCCTTGCCGTGGATTCGCTCGAACCGATTGCAAAGAGCTGACGTCCCACGACCGATTGATTCAAAAGGATCGCGACCAAACCGGCGACAAGGATCGCTAACCAAACCCCGTTAGCAATATTCGGAAAGAAACCGATCCAATCCGGCGGCATAGTTGAGCTCAGTTTTGAAAGCCAATCTGGAATTCGATCGCGTTCCACGAAGACCGTTGACCCTTGGGCAAGTCGCTTGGCGATCCCCAGAAAAATCGTCATCGTCCCCAGTGTGACGATGAATGGCGGTATGCGCAGCATGCCGATCAACAGGCCATTGGTTAGCCCGCACGTCGCGCCGACTCCAAGCGTGAGCAGGACGGCTAAACTTACGGAATGACCTTGATTCAACGAACATGCCAACACGGTTGTGCACAGCATCGCGGCCGTTCCTGCCGACAGATCGATCCCTCCGGCGATAATGACCAAAGTCATACCGAGCGCCGCAACGGCCACTGGAGCGGTCAATACGAGCACCACTCGCACGTTGCGCATTTCACTGAATCGACCTTGCCCAACCATTTTGTCTGCAATCGCAAAACCGAGCACAACAATCGCCAATGCCAAGAGTGGCCCCAACGACCGCAGCAGTCGCACGACGCGACTAACATTCACCGTTGTTGGCGGTGAGAGATCTGGTTCTGTTGTGTTCGTCATTTTGATTACGATTCCTCATCCTTCGAGACGGCAACGGAGAGCAACTCGCCCTGCGTCCAATCGTGTGTCGGCCTAACTTCTCGCAATCGACCTTTCGCCATAACGCCGATCGTATCGCATACGGCCATCAATTCCGGAAGATACGAGCTCACAAAGAGTATGGATTTGCCTTTCGCCGCAAGTTCACCGACCCATTGATAAATCTCAGCCTTGGTACCCACATCAATACCTCGGGTTGGTTCATCGAGCAGCAGTATCGTTGCATCTTGGTGCAGTACTCTCGCGATTGCAACTTTTTGTTGATTGCCTCCCGAAAGCTGGCTGACGGATTGTAGCGGACTCCTCGCTTTGATGGAGAGTGTTTTCATCCACCGATCGGCTTTCTTGCGTCGTTTTGCAAGGTTTAACAGACCCAATTTTGAATAGGGCTTCAAATCGCTCAGAGTGAGGTTGTCGACAATCGACATCGATTGAGACAACCCTTCACCTTTGCGATCTTCTGAGACTATGCCGAGCCCATCGCGAATTCGGGCTTGTGGAGTCGCTCGCCCCTGTCGGCCACGAATTAGGACGCTGCCTGAACTTGGTCCATCAAGCCCCATGAGATGCCGAAGCGTTTCCGTTCTACCCGCGCCGATCAGACCGAAGAGTCCCATGACCTCGCCAGCGCGTAGTTTCAGGCTTACCGAACGAGGCATACGAACACCCGATAGTTCGCTTACATCGAGTACCGTCTCCCCCATCGAGTGCGGAACTTTCGGAAAGAGTTCGTCGACATTGCGTCCAACCATCAACGACACAATTTGCCTATTCGAGATATCTTGCAAAAGCCCATCTCCGGCAGACTTGCCATCGCGAAGCACAACGTAGCGATGCGCAATCTCGCGAATTTCCTCGAGGAAGTGGCTGATGTAGACGATCGCCAGCCCTTGTGTTTGAAGCCGCCGGATCAACCGAAAGAGCTCCTGCACATCGTGTGCTGCAAGCGAGCTCGTTGGCTCATCGAAGACCATAACCTTGGCGTCCGAAGCTAAACCACGTGCGATTTCAACGATCTGCTGCGTTCCGATCGAAAGGCTGCCGACCTTTCTCTCAGGATTCAGGTCCGCGTGACCTAAAAGACTTAGGACGTGTCGAACGCGGAGTCGATGCTGCGACTTTCGAATGAAGCCGAAATAGCTGCGTTCTTGGCCGAGCATAATGTTTTCTTCGACGGAGAGATCGGGAGCCAAACTTAGCTCCTGATAGATCATCGCAATCCCAACCTTCCTGGCTTCGTGCGGACCACGCGGACGAAAGACTTGCCCATCGAGCATCATCGTGCCCGCATCGGGCGAATGGGCTCCGCTCAAGATCTTCATCAACGTGCTCTTGCCAGCACCATTTTCGCCGATCAAAGCCAAAGTCTCACCCGCATGTGCGGTGAGCGAGATGTCCTTCAAGGCTTGTGTTGCACCGAATCGCTTTTCGATTCTGTGCATGGATAAGATCGGCTGCGCCGTCGGCTGTATCATGGACTGCGTTACTGTTTGAACAAGACAGGGCGCAGCAATCGGTCGAACGGTTCGATCTTTTGGTTCTCTGCGGTTGCGACGTATTCTCCCGTTTTAATCATGGCTTCCACTTTTTCGCCTCGCAAGTGTTTCACCAAAGTTAAAACGGAGGAGCGTCCCATTTCGAAGGGGTCTTGAAGCAAGATGCCGGCAACTTTTTCTTCCTCCATGCCTCGGATGAGACTGTCGCTTGGATCAAAGGCAATGAATTTGACTTTACCTGCCAAGCCCGTTTGCACAAGGGCTTCGAGCGTCCCATTCGCATTTGGCTCGCAAACTGAAAAAATCCCAGTCACTTCATCGCGATACTTATTCAGAAGTTGGGTGGCTTTCGCGAGCGCTTCCTGAGTCGTTGTGCCCGCATATTGATCCGACGACAAGACCTCGATATTCGGCTCAGCAGCGATCGCGTCCAAGAAACCCTTTTCGCGTTGCTCCGTGCTCTCGCTACCTTCTTTGTATCGCAATAAGATCACGCTGCCTTTCTTGCCCATCGCTTCGGCAAGCCGCTTTCCGGCAAGTATCCCGCCGCGATAATTATCGGTGGCAACATAACTTAGGATGGGAGCACCCGCTGCCAAACCACTGTCGTAGATGACGACGGGGATTTTTTCTGCGGCGGCCTCGGCGACGACGTCGACAAGTGCTTGCGAGTGATTTGGAGCCAAACAAATTCCGTTAACACCATTCGTGATAAAGTTCTTAACGACCGAGATCTGACCGGCGGTATCCGCTTCGGTCTCGGGGCCCTTCCAAAGGATCTCAACGTTGCCAAGCTCTTTTGCGGCAGCTTCGGCACCTGCATGTACCGTTTGCCAAAATTGGTGGCTCGTGCCTTTAGGAATAACGGCGATTCGCAACTTGCCTTCGTTGCTTTTAGGCAACGAGGAAACGCCCGGCACCCTTGGTGCACTGTCGCAGCCGCAAAATGACATTATTATGCTAAATGACATTGCCAAGCAAAGGCTTCCTAATGACAGGATGCCACGCTGCAGGAAAGATCGCCGCTTCATTCGATTCAATCTCCAATAAACGAGGTGAACTGAGTTAAACAAAGCAGGGTCGTTCCATATCTGCCTAGTTGACCTTACTAAGTCTAACGCATATCCAGCACATTTTATGTGATCGGCCGGTCGAAATCTACCTCTTAGGCGAGCGGCTGCATGAGATAGTCCGTAGCATAGGCTGCTAGCCTCATCTTTACCCGCTTCGTTCTTGCACGAGCACCGTCCTTCGAACTGAGCAAGAGCACGAAAAACAACGGATCTTGGTTTTCGATGCCCTGAAATGTGGGTAAAGATGAGGCGTTGCACCAGTTTACCAGTTTACCCCAGGGGATCGTTACCTTCATGCTAGGGCGAAGGTCAATTACCACTGGCATAAAGCCAGATGGCATGCATTGAATGCCCTTGGGTTTATCCCAGGGGATCGTTACCTTCATGCTAGGGCGAAGGTCAATTACCACTGGCGTAAAGCCAGATGGCATGCATTGAATGCCCCTGGGTTTATCCCAGGGGATCGTTACCTTCACGCTAGAGCGAAGGTCAATTACCACTGGCATAAAGCCAGATGGCATGCATTGAATGCCCCTGTCTGGCGTGCTGCGAAATGTGGGTAAAGATGAGGCTGCTAGCCTGTGCTTTTTAGACTATTACAGGCTGGCAGCGCTGGCAGCCTGTGCTACGAATAGCCCACAACCAACACGGAGCACAGTTTGGTCTGCTTTCGGGTATAATCATGACTTCTTTCTGATCTTAGAACTTCATCGGTTAACCACATGCTCAGACCATATTCGCGAATCGCCTTTGCGGCTGCATTCGTTTCAGCGGTAATATACGGAACCGCCAAGAATGCGTTTTCCGGGGACAGAGATCTCGCAACATGGTTGCCTCAATCGACCGTCGTGTATTTGCACGTCGAATCGCTTGAGACCATTCTCGAACACCCTTTTTCAAAGACTTTGCGGACCAGCAGCGCGTTCAAAACATTGATGCGTTCCCCCGAGGCCATCAAAGCTCGCGCGGGACTCGCGTTGTTCGAGTTCGCTATCGGTGACAAACTCGAATCCATCTTCAAAAAACTGACGACCCGTGGGGCTTGCATCGCGATCGATAAAGAGACGGAAGGTCTTGTCTTGCTTGCCGATTCCGAGAGTGCCGAATGGCTTGATGACTACGTGCAACGACTCGTTAAGTTGGCCCGCACCGACGCAAAAAACAAAGAGCAACCCGATCCAATTCGAGAAGCCGATTACCGTGGCCTTCGCGGCTACGAATTTCAAAAAACAATTGTCACCAACATCGGCTCTGTACTCCTCGTAACGAACAAACCGCTACTAGCCAAAGATATCATCGATCGCTCCATGGATGCGACCCCTGATCATCTCGATGCGAATCCGCTCTTTCAGCAAGCTACCAAATCCCTTAGCACTGAGTCTCCGCAGGATGCCCTTCGTATCGCCAACGGCTTTGTCGACCTGGATACGCTGCGACAGGTTGGATTTGCAAAGGATCTCCTTGGTTCCAATCGCAAAGACTTCGCAGGAGAATTATTGCTCGGCGGAGTGTTGGCTGTTTTGCAAAAAACGAGTTTCACAAGCGGCGTGGTGGCCCTCTCACCCAATAACGTGAGTATCCAATTGCGGGTTCCGTACGATCAAAAATGGACGCAAGAGTCGCGTACGTTTTTTGTTGGCCCAAACAGTAAGGGCTTTGCACCGGCAGCTCCCAATACCCCAAGTTCACTTGCGATGATGGCGAGCGTCCGCTCCTACCGAGATCTGTCCGAGATGTGGCGGCGAGCAGGAGACCTGTTCGACGAAAAAGTAAACGACCAACTGGCCCAAGCCGACAACACCTTGACGACTCTGTTTTCCGGAAAGGACTTTGGTACGGATATTCTCGGCGCGATCGAGCCGCAGGTTCAGTTGATGGCTTCGGAACAAAAGTATGCACCTGGGTCGACTCCCACGATAAAGCTACCCAGCTTTGGACTTATTGCCAAACTTCGTGATGCGGATATGAAGAAAGAGCTGAAGCGCACATTTCAGAGCTTCATCGGATTCCTCAATGTGGCCGGCGCTATGGAAGGGAATCCGCAGTTGGACCTAGATGCCGAGTCCATCGAAGGGGTTCAGTATTACTCCGCGACTTACTTGCGCGATCGAGACAAAAAATACGACGCTGGTTTGCCGATCCAGTTCAATTTCAGTCCGACACTGGCCTTTAAAGACGATTTCGCCTATGTCTCCAGCACATTGGCTTTTGCAAAAGAGATGGCCAGCCTCACATCGGTCAACACCAATGCGGCTCCTGAGCTAGACAATACGGTTGTCTCCGTCGATGTTGATTCGTTGCGACAAGTACTCGAATCCAACCGCCAGCAATTGATCTCGCAGAACATGCTTGAGAAAGGGCACAGCAAAACGGAGGCCGAGAATGAAATCGACGTTTTAATGAAGTTCTTGTCGCTTTTGCGATCGGGCAAGTTGGCGTTGCGTTTTGACGATTCCGTTCGATTGCAACTGGACATCACGACACAAGCTGGGCGGTAGCTAATTGTGCGGCGGGCTGTGATACGCGCTGCTCTGAACCGCGCTGCTCTGAACCGCGCTGCTCCGATACGGCTGGGCTCTTTTTCCAACTCGCTTGCATTTCTGCCCAACGCGATGGAATTTCGGTAATCACGTTCGTCTGAATCAGTTCGTCCCGATTCTTTTGGAACCAGGCGGTAACAAGTCCAATGCTCTCTTCATGACGCAGGTACCCTGAACCTACCGAGTTGGTACTCTGGCTCCATCGGGACAGTTCGGGGCGAATGGAACGCCATTGAGATGCGTTCTTAGGAATCGGAATCGCTGTCTCAACGCCACCCTTTCGAATCAGATACCAAATATCTCGCCCGTCGCATCCTCGCACCGCATAGGCGAAGGAGTAGTTCTCTCGCGCGCGTTTCAAGCTCGCGAGTCGATTGGAAAGCCACTTTAGGATTCGCAAGTCTTCTTGCATTCTCGCGGCATGTTCGTAATGCCGGCCCGCCGCAGCCCGCACCATCAACGCCTCGACTCGAAGCAGCACCTCCGTTGACATCGCGTTGAGGAACTGAAGTCCTTTTTCGACTTGTGCTGCATACTGTTGACGACTGCACGTCCGAAGACAAGGTGCGATGCAAGTGCCGATTTCTTGACGCATACAGCCAGCTCGCATCTCCACATCGAACAATTGCAATTGATCGGTGAACAACATGGGGGTCTTCTGGCTGCAATCACGCAACAAATACAAGCGATTCAAGATCTCGACGGCTCGATGGAGATTGCCCATTCCGTAAAACGGCCCCTGACAGCTTTTGGCTTTTGGCTCAAACTCTCGGCTCAGATAAAAGTGCTCGGCGGGCGAGTTGCCCATGCATACAAACGCTTGCTGCTGACGCTTGGGCATACCAACCACGTTCAGACGGGGTTGAAACCGGCGGATCAACGTTTGCTCTCGCAACAGCGCTGCAAAGTCGCTCGGTTGCTTTTCCCAAACGATGGTTTCGGCCGATTGAACAATTCGACCAGCTTTTTCGTCGGTGTTGTTCGGCATGAAGTAGCTGAGCAAGCGATTTCGGAGCAGCTTGGATTTTCCGACGTAGATCAATCGCCCAGTCGCATCTAGCATTCCGTATACGCCTGGCACTTTAGGTGCGTGACGCGAGACGAGCGACTTGAGCTCGTCCGTCCGCTCCGACTCGATGCGCGCCAACGTGGCAATCGGATGGGGCATCAACGCGTCGTGACCGAAGTCGACAAAGGGTTCGTGCCATTTTGCGTCCATGCTCGTTCAACTCCTGAAACCACTCCATACGAAGGCGAGCGGCAAACTGAAAACTACCGATCATAACCCGATAGGTAAGTGAGGGACCTGCGAAATTGTCCCTCGATTACGCTTCGGGTTGGGATACTGCAATCTGCCGATCGCCCAAAGATCCGAGCATTATGCCTGTTTTGTTGGTACAATCCAAGAGCATCGAAACAGGGTCCACACGAATCATTTGCTCAATCGAACCACAGACGAAATGCGCGCAATTCAAATTTCCGAACCGAAAACACTTCGTCGCATCGAGATCGACAGTCCGGAACAACCGGGCGAAGGCTTTGCGCTCGTCAAAACGCATCGCATGGGCGTTTGCGGAACGGACATCAGTTGCTATTTAGGTAAATTCCCGTTTTTCGATTTTCCGCGAATCCCGGGACATGAGCTAGGCGTTGAGGTACTCGCGGTCGGCCCGGGGGTGTCCAATGTTTCGGTCGGAGATCGATGCAGTGTTGAGCCGTACATTAATTGTGGACATTGCTACGCTTGCCGACGCGGTTCCGGTAACTGCTGCTCGAACCTCAAAGTGATCGGCGTGATGATGGATGGCGGACTGTGCGATCAGTTCTTGATCCAAGCAAACAAACTCCATCCCTCCTCGGTTTTGACCATGGATCAGTTAGCGCTGGTCGAAACGCTCGCCATAGGATGTCACGCGAACGACCGAGGTGGTGCCGGGCCGAATGACCATGCGCTGATTATCGGCGCCGGTCCAATCGGTCTTGCGACTTTGGAGTTCACCCGTTTGTCGGGCGCGCAAGTAACTGTGATGGATATGAACCCAACGCGACTGGAATTTGTTGCTTCCAATTATGGGATCAAGAATGCCGTTTTGAACAAAGGGGACGCGACGGAATTTGAAAGGATGCACCGAATCACCGGGGGCGACATGTTCTCGGTGATCATTGACGCGACAGGGAATCGGCACTCGATGTCGGGCGCATTCCAGTATCTTGCACCGACCGGTACATTGGTTTATGTCGGTATCACCACCGAGGAGATCTCGTTCAAGCATCCTCAGATGCATCGCCCCGAAGCAAACTTGTTAGCGTCTCGCAACGCATTGCCCAACGACTTCAAACGTATTATCGGCTTGATCGAGTCCGGCGTGATCAAGACCGAGCCATGGATAACGCATCGAACGACCTTTGAGGGCGTCCTGAATGACTTCGAGTCGTTCACGAAACCGGAAACCGGCGTACTCAAGGCGCTCATCGAGTTCTGATGGAAACACAGCCGACAAAAGTTAAAGTAGTAGGCACATTCCATGTGCCGTCCACCTGAATCTTGGCAAAAGCTTGAATGCGAACTGCACGGCGGAGCGTGCCTGCTACTTTAAGTCATCTAGTCGAGGATTGGGACTTTGTAACCCAATGCACCAATCGCTTTGCCCTTGGGCATTGATTTGTAGTTCTCGTGGCAAATCGTGCATTTTTCCATGACCACCGGGATGGCGGTTGCGGCCAACAAGTACTTTTTGTTCCCTTCGGTTGCGACCTCGTCGTACGCTACTTCTCCTGCCAGAAGCTTCTTGATGGCCCGTTGCTCAAACCCTTCCTTGGGGGCGTTAGCGGGTTCGTACGGATCGCCGGTTGCATCCAGCAATCGAACTTCGTGCCACCCCTTTTCTTTCACCGTCGCAAACAAAGCCTTAAACGCGCTTCCGGCTGGCAGCGAATCCTTGCCATCGACGTAATGCGTCGTGATCAGCACAATGCTTGTCTTGTAAATATCATCCAGCATTCTAACCTCGCGACGGGCTCGTTCGGTCGCCGGATCTTTGGCGGTTTGACTTTTCGCAGCTTGAACTGTCGCTACTGGATCGGCGGCGTTGCTGTAAATGGCGACTGGAACGGCCAGGGATACCAGCAGGCCAGCCCTCGTCAAAAGACTTCGTTTTCGTGTTAGACTCATGGCAAATCTCCCGTAGCGAAATAGGGACGCCAAATCTACATTGACTTGGTTTGTATTGTGGACAAAATTGTCCTGTTTAAGATTAACGAAACCTAAAGTGGATGTCAACATCCTGTTTACCGAGGTCGATTGAGTGTTTTCTCAAACAGTGGAATATGCGTTACGAGCGGTTGTACACTTGGCGATGAAATCGCCCGAGGCGCAAACGACAGCAGAAATTGCAGCAGCAACCAAGATACCGGTCGCCTACTTGTCGAAGGTCTTACAAGGGCTAAGAGCACAAAAGATCGTACGATTGCAGCGCGGGATCGGTGGTGGCGTTTCGCTGGCCCATCATCCAAGCAATCTGACGATTCTGGATGTCGTCAATGCGGTGGAACCGATCCAGCGGATCAAAACTTGTCCGCTCGAATTAAAATCGCACGGCAAGCGGCTATGCTCGTTACATGGTCGCATGGACGATTCACTGAAGCAGATGGAGCACACATTTGCTGCAACCACGCTGCAAGAGCTACTGCTAAAGAGCAACCCCAGTGTGCCACTCTGCGAAAAATAGGGAACAACTGGCCGTCGAGGCTAGGGTGCCGTGACGGTTGTCGCCGGTGCGGCAACCCCGGCAGGCACTTCCGCTGCTTCGGTAGTGGGAGTTACCACGTCGCCGTCAAGTGGCTTGCGGGGCAACTTGTCCTTCAACATGGCTGTCTGATAGACGAAGGTAGCCATAATGATCGCGGCTTGTTTGGCATCGTCCGGTTGGACTCGCTCGTAGACGTCCATACTTGAATGGTGCGTTCGAGTGTCATATTCCAAGGGGTCCTGAATGAACTGGAAACCTGGCAGTCCAATGCCGTCGAAAGAAAGGTGATCGGTGCCGCCCGTGGTGGATTGTGTCACTGTCGATGCTCCCATCTCGGCGAACGGTCCGAGCCAGCCGCGAAACGTCGATCGAACCGCATCGTTGCCTTGCAGATAGATGCCGCGAATTTTACCCGCACCGTTATCCAAGTTGAAATAAGCGGAAAGCTTCTCGTGTTCCGCCTTGAGTTCGTACGTCGGTCTCGCTCGATCACCGCGTTGGTTTTCACCACCACCTCCAGGACCGCGTCCGCGTGGCTCCTCGTTTGAACTCGAAGGAACCATCCGGCCGAAATGCTCGGCTACATAGGCTTTTGAACCCAACAATCCTTGCTCTTCGCCAGTCCATAGGCCAATCCGAATTGTCCGTCTTGGCTGAGCCCCAATCGTCTTGAGAATTCGGACGGCTTCCATCGCAACAGCGCATCCAATGGCATTGTCGGTTGCACCGGTTCCGGCGTGCCATGAATCAAAGTGAGCACCCAACATGACGATCTCATCCTTCAGATCAGTACCAGGGATTTCGGCAATGATGTTGAAGCTGTTGAGATCTTCAGGATAATAGCGGCAGCCGATATCAATTTCCAAAATAGGATGGGCTCCCTTTTGGAGCATTCTTGCGAGTCGATTGTAGTGTTCTACCGATACGACAACTTGCGGCAATACGTCGGTCGCTTCCGGTGACCATGGCGACGAGCGAGCGGTGCGTCCGCCTGCCGCGTCGTTTGGATTTCGGTTCGCGTTTTCTGGTCGGCGCGGAAGTGTTACTGAGCCAACAAAAACAGTGCCACCATCACCGCGACCAGGTTCGAGTACAACCGCAGCACCTTCGCTATAAGCAAACTGCCATTTATCCGCCTGGAGCGTGAGTGAAGATCGACCGTCAGAACCACCACCTGGCCCGCCACTCGGTCCACCGCTCTGACCACCGGGTCCACCGGGTCCACCGGGTCGGCGAGCTCGACGAGCACCCGGTTCCGCATTTGCGAGAGCCAGCAGTGACTCGTCGGTCTGTCGCGTTGCGGGGGGCTCGAAGAGGGCTTTGACTTCGCGAGGAGGACTGATCATCACGATGGCTCGCAACAGCTTACCTCGGTACTTCTCAAAATCTTCCGGGGTCGCAACATCGAGCAAGATCGGTTCGCCTCGAATGGTCTTGGGTGTACTCGGAGACCACGCTTTTGGATAACCGATAATCGACGAAAAGGAGGGCTCGACCATGTTGGCGGTGAATGTCTCCAAAGTCCAACCTCGTCCAAACGGTCCCCATGGCTCTAAGTGCGAGTTTTCTAAACCCCATTCTGAGAGTCTTTTTTGAGTCCACTCGCCCGCGGACTTGGTAATGGGAGAACCCGTTAATCGGGGGCCATAAACGTCGGTGAGATGGCTAACCGTGTCCATCACTTGCGATCGCTCAAGCCCCTCCTCTTTGATCTTCGCGATCATTTCGTTCGTCGCTTGATCGGTAGCTTGTCTACCAAGGGACACACTCGAATAAGACAGTGAACAAATCAAGCACGCGAATGCGGATGATCTAGCAAGCATGAAATCCTCGTTAGGTTTACAAACGGAAAGCGCAATACGAACGTAGCAACGAACGGGGAGAGGCTGTTCGGCTGGATTATGCCATCATTGCAAACAACTCGCCAACAAAAAACCGCGCCAGTCTCATTGTTTGCTGAACAATTTTCACAATTGTTTGCGGTTCGGTTTGAAAGCAAGAAAGAAAAGACCGCATGCAGGCGTGCACGCAGAAGGCCTAAAACTGAGCGGCGGATCATTGTCACGGCGGATCATTGTCACGGCGCATCGCCGTTCTTGTGCCAAACGAAGAACGTAATTTCAGAAATTACCAAGCCCAAGAGTGTTGCGGGCAATAAAGTTGTTCTTGCGGAATCCAGTCCGTCACAGCTCTCAGAGTATTTTCGGCAACCGAAAGATCTCGGCAACACGCGTCCAAAACCTCGAATGCGGCATCAACATCCAAGCCCAGGGCTAAGTTGTGAAAGCCCGTTGGGCTAGCTGAGCTGCATGAATTTTTCTAAGGCCAAACGGTTGGATCGGAAAGCAAGTCGATCGAGTATGCCTGTAGATAGATCGGTCCAAATCCAGGCCGATACTTCGGATGACTCAGCCTGAATCGCTTGGCCCGAAGCGACTTTGGAATAAAAAAAGATATCGATTACGGGGTTAACGATCCCTTGGTAGACGTACTCATTTGGGGCTGTCATGAGGTAGATTAATTCACCGACCGAGATGCCAACCTCCTCTAGAATCTCGCGACGAGCCGCAAACTCAGCGGTTTCATTTTGGTCAATGAATCCACCTGGCATCCCAAGCAATCCCTTGCCAGGATCTCGCGCTCGCTCGATGAGCAGAACCTGGCCCTGTTCATTGGTGATGACTGCGCCGACGGCTGTGACCGGTCCAAAGAAGCTCGTGTGATGACAAGCCTGGCAGCGAAAAGGGCGATCAACCGCATTGGGTTGACGCGGACGACCGCACCTCGGACAAAAACGATAGGCTGCTGAGAGTTCCATCGGTAATAATCACTATGCCACGCGGCGAATCGCTCCCGAGTTGCTAAGACCCAGCGGCAACGCCAATGGCTGATCGTCCGTGACAACCAATTGGATCGCGATGTGACGCGATGCGTTGAGGAGAATCGGGCTCTTCAGGTTTGCTGTCAACGTCACACCGCTCTTGCTGACGATGCTCAGCACATACAATTGATCCTCGGTGTGAAGGTGCAACAGTGCGAGGTCACGCTTGTTTGCTTGAACACGATAATTTGGAGCAAATCGACGAGGACTAACGACCGGCAAGGCGACGTTCGCCAACGCCACCGATTGCAACCAAGCCACTTCCTCATTTTCCTGGCTCGAAAGCAAAACCCAATGGCGGCAGGTTTCAAAACCGATCAATCCATGTGGCATGAGCAACATGTCCGAGTGATTGATGTCCATTTTCCCAAATCGCGAAGTCTGAATTTGCATGACGTCACCATAGACCAAAATTTGACCGATGTGCTACAATCGTTGCTATCGGCAACCGAACGTTTGCCGCGTGAGTGCATTTTTTGAACTCGCAACCAGTTTTCAATCACCGGCTCCCGCCACCAACGATTTTTAAATTTGATGAGTGATAGCAATCTACTGTTAAGTCGCATCGGCGCGGTCCGTGTTCGTTTGGTCTCATTACGAGACGGTCTTTGACTACGCTAATAAAGTCGAAGAAATAGGAAAACGGGAAGAGCTCATGTCCGGGCCCAGTTTTTGGGACAACCCGGACAAAGCACAGCAAATTGTCCTGGAACTGAAAAGTTTAAGGTCAATCGTAGAGCCCTTGCGACAAGCCATTCAATCGTGCGATGATTTGACTGAGCTAGCAAGCATGATCGATGAGGAACCCTCCGTCGCGGGCGAAGTGGAGCCGGAAGTTGGCAAGCTCGAAAAGGCTGTCGAACAACTTGAGCTCAAGGCCTTGCTCAATGGTCCAATGGACGAGTGCGGAGCGATTCTTTCCGTGCATGCCCGAGAGGGTGGTCTCGACGCCAACGATTGGGCGGAAATGCTCCTCGGCATGTATATCTCGTGGGCTCAGAAAAACGGATTCACCGCAGAGTTGGTTGACCGTTCCGACAACGAAGGAGCTGGCATCACTCAAGCGACCGTGATCATTCGCGGCCCGTCTGCCTATGGATATTTGAAAGGTGAGGAAGGGATCCATCGCTTGGTTCGTATCAGTCCGTACAACGCGGAAAGCAAACGTCAAACAAGCTTTGGGGCTGTCGACGTTTCGCCGGAGGTAGACGACACCGTTGAAATCGAAATCAACGAGAAGGATATTCGTGAAGATGTCTATCGCGCGTCGGGTGCTGGCGGTCAACACGTGAACAAAACGAGTTCGGCGATTCGCTTAACTCACATCCCCACTGGCATTGTTGCTCAATGTCAAAGCGATCGCAGTCAACACAAGAACCGTGCTCAAGCATGGAAAATGCTGCGAGCCCGATTGGCTCGCGTCGAAGAAGAGAAACGCGAAGCCGCACAAGCGACCAAGTACCAGAACAAAACGATTACCGGCTTTGGATCCCAAATTCGAAATTATTTCTTGCACCCGGATCAACGTGTCAAGGATTCGCGAACGGGTCACCAAATCGGCAACTTTCACGCGGCCATGGACGGTGAGATCCAGGGATTCCTGGAAGCGTTTCTGAAATATCGAATGATCAGCGAAACGAGCAAGGAATGAATGGCACGACTTCGTTGTCGTCCGGCTTGTTGTGTGTTCGCTATCGTAGGCTTGGCGATCGTCTTGCACACGAGATCGGAACGATCGATGGCGATTCTTTTTATCCAGTCCTCGAGTCGATCGAAGGGACCCCTGTCGACGCATGGCCTGCGAGCCCACCCATGCAACAAATCGTCGAAGAATCGATTGGAGCAAGCTTGAGTCCCGTTTTGTTGGGAGTCGGCTTGTCCGGAAACGGACACTGGTCGATTGCAATCGAATCGCAGAACGCATCCTCGCTGAAATTCGACGTTGCTTGCAGGAACTCAAAACCGTCTCTTTGGTTCGGATCGAAATATCGTGTCTCGACCGAATGGGTTGTCGCGAATGCGATTATTTCTCAAATCGAATTGAGCCATTCGAAACGCGAATGCGTTCCAACCACGCTCCAATTGCTCGCAACCATTGGGCAGCTCAGGTATGATGAATCGGACCGGACGATTGCGATTGTTCCCGCATCGGATCCCGGGAAAATGCTTACGCACCGCTGGTGCTATCGTATTGGCATTGGGTAACGACTATGAGCACGAATCTCAACGGACAATTGTTTGCTCGACAAATCCGAATGCTGCGAGGATTGCGAGCTCGACTGAATCAGTTGGAGCGTTCTCGATCTGTCGACAAAAATTCTCTCGAATTGAAACGCAACGAGGCTACCGCTGCCTTTTCGGATCAACAAAGGCAAATGCAGAGGGAACACTTTGACGACTGGCGTAAAGCCATCACCGATTGGGATTCGCAACTTGAAAAGCAGATGGCGATAGCCGAACGCGAAACGCTTCAAAATATCCTCAACGAGAAGCAAAAGTCGAAACGACTCAAGTCGGAGTTCAACCAAAACAAGACGAAAATCAAGATCGAAAACGAAAATGCTTCCGATGCACTTAAGAAAAAACTCGACGATACGAAGTCGGCGTTGACGAGTGCGAGAGATAGCATCAAAGTCAAATTGGAGACGGAACGCATTGCGGTGGAGCAGCACATGGAGGAGTGCCGCGAATGGGTTGGGATTCGAACCGGTGTGGTCGACTTGCAAAACCTTTCAGCCAATTTTTCGGCCGAAAACTCCAAAGACGTTTTGGCTCTTTCCGATCTAAATCAAATAGGCAAGCAATTCGAGATTCAAAAAAAATCGCTTGCGAGAGACATTCAACGAATGCAATCCAATCCGGTAACCAAGATGCTTGGTTCGTATTGGTTTCTGGCGTTCGGCCCGATCCTCGGTGCATTAAGCGCGTTCATCGCTTGGTCACTGGGGGTAGGCCCAATCCTAGTAGCCGCTGTTGGTCTCGTTGGCTCAATCGTATTCGCTGCCATCCTCCACTTTACGACTGCTCCTTTGGTTACACGCACGATTCGTCGCATGTTTCCGGCAGTGGTCCAGGATGAACAGATCGCTTATCTCATCCTCGCCCAAGGGCGTCGCATCTCAGAAAACAACTGTCAAAACGAAATCGTTCGACACGAACATCAATGCGCAGCGAACCAGCAAAAGCTGGATGAAAAGTATCGTGAAGATCGAATCCGGCTTTTAAATGAGTACACCTCCCAGGCCGAGACTCTCACGGCCTCAAGTCGTCAAAAACGCATTGTTTTAGCTGCAAACAGAAAAGAACAGCAACGAAAAACCAATTCGGACCAAGAGCCTCGCGTCGACTCGTTAACCAATCAACACGAAAAGTCCAAAGAGAAGTGGAAGCGGGAACGAAAATCCTTTTTTGCGAATCTTGAGGATGAGTTTCAGCGTTCGCAAAAATTCTCCGTGCAACGCTGGTTGAATGGTTGCGATCGGTCGGCAAGACGAATGCACGCCCTTCAGAACGAAACTCTTGGAGCCTTTCCTCCTTGGGATTCTCAATGCTATACCGATGGCGATTGGCCACGAGTCAACGATTCTTTGGCATGGAAACTGGGTGAGATTCGACCGCATGAACACCTGCAATCCGAGATCGACGATTTGAATTTTTCGAACGAGGCTTCGGAGCAGCCTTGGTCCATTTTTTACGATTTGTTGTCGCATGGTGCATTGGTTTTGGAAACACATCCCGAATGCAAAGGCGCTTCGGATCGGATGGTTCGCAACACTCTGCTTCGAGCGGTCACATCGGTTCCTGCAGGTAACTTGAATGTAACGATCATTGATCCCGAGGGTTTGGGCAAGCAGTTCTCCTGGATCATGTCGTTGGCCGACGTGGATCCCTCGTTAGTAAACCACCGAGTTTGGACGCAGCCACTGCATATCTCCGAACAACTTGCGAACGCGGCTCGGCATGTCGAAGACATCATTCAGCAGAGTCTCCGCAATCGCTTTGCGAACTTGATCGAGTACAACAAGAGCGCTGGCCCGATGGCAGTTCCCTACCGACTCATCGTCTGGTCCAACTTTCCATTCGGTTTGGATGATCACTCCTGGCAATCTCTTTGTTCGATAATGTCATCCGGTGGAAAGTGTGGCGTAGGAGTCATCCTTCAAATTTCCGACACGTACGTTTGGCCGACATTCGCCGACCGTTCGAAGCTCGATGAATTCGGCTTGCGGCTCAAGTTGGCAGCCCTACCGAGCCAAGTCGTGAATTCCATCGCCAGCGATCCCTCGGTTGCGATCACCATCGATCATCCTGAGTTATCGATGTACCGTGTGTTGCCCGAGCAGCCACCGTCTGAGGAACGAATCCAAGAGATTATGGAACATCAAGTTGCCTCGACACTCAATTTGGGCAAACGTGTTGTACCGTTTGAGTCGATTGAAATACCGGGCACCGAACAACAAATCGCATCCAGTGCCGAGGGGCTCTCGATTCCATTGGGCATTTCGGATGCGGGTCGCGTTCAGTCGTTGAAATTAGGAATGGGCACAGCCCAACACGTGCTGATCGCAGGGAAAACGGGTTCGGGGAAAAGCTCTTTGTTGCACACTTTGATAACAAGTGCTGCCATGAAATACTCGCCAGAACAGTTGCGTCTCGTTCTCTTGGACTTTAAGAAGGGGGTGGAGTTTCAAGTCTATGCCGAGACGATGCTGTCGCATGCGGATATCATCGGAATCGAGAGCAAACGAGAGTTCGGTGTTAGCACGCTCGAGTATTTGGATCGCGTGCTGCATGCTCGCGGGGAAGCTTTTCGGCAATGGGGAGTGCAAGATTTGCCGAGTCTCGTCAAGAAATATCCGCAGCATGGTTTGCCGCGAATCTTGGTTCTCATCGATGAGTTTCAAGAGTTGTTTGTCGAGGATGACAAGCTTTCGCAACAAGCCTCGATGCTGATGGATCGCATTGTTCGTCAGGGGCGATCGTTCGGAATCCATCTCATATTGGCTTCACAAACGCTGGGCGGGGCCTACTCGTTGCCGCGCACAACGCTTTCCCAAATGGCGATACGGATTGCATTGCATTGCGATAGCTCCGATGCCATGCTGATACTCAGCGAAGACAATACTGCAGCAGAACGATTGAGGCACTCTGGGCAAGCGATTTACAACGACGCTGGGGGCAGGTTCGAAAGCAATTCGAATTTCCAAGTCGCCTATGTTGAAAAGAACGCTCAGGTGGAACGCTTGGTCGGGCTCAAGAAATCCCCGATTCCGCACTCGCCGACGACCAACGCGTTGGGTAGGCAGATTGTTTTCGAAGGACATAAGCCAGCCATCTGGGATGAGGCCAGTATTGCCATGGCGATGTCCGATTTGCACATGGATGACGCATCTTTGCCTATGATTTTGGGCGAGAGTGTCTCGATCGATCCGCCGATCATCAAGTCCTTGTCGCGAAGCGCTGGTCGCAACGTGATGGTTGTTGGGCAAGACGAATCGATCGCTGCTGCACTCTTGGCGAGCTTGGTAGCAGGTTTTTCGTATTTGGCTCCTGCGATGGATCGATCCTCGGACCAGCCCTCGGTTGTGCTTCTGGACGGTTCGCGAAATGAAGATGAGTCTCTGCGAAGCCTGATTGGGCAGTTGGCCAACAACAAACGACTTGTGCAAATAGCCGATGTGCGCAGTATCGACACCACGATGGAAGCGATCAAAATTGAACTGGACCGACGAAGCGCCGCTCCGGATCAAGCGTATCCATCGATGTTGGTTGCGGTCGTCAATATTTCTCGATTTCGAGAACTACGACGAAGTGAGGAGTATTCGTTTGGTGAGGCTGGGGGTGGTAGTCCGAAGCCGGATGCGGTCTTGGCGGACCTAATGCGAGACGGTCCAACTTTGGGCATGCATGGTTGGCTATGGGCCGACAGCGCTGCAACGTTAACGCGCTGGATTTCAAGGCAGTCGCTGCGTGACATCGAGCTTAGAATACTGATGCAAATGAGCGCATCGGATTCCAATCAACTCATCGATACGAACGCAGCCAACCGGCTCGACCGATATGTTGCTTTGGTCCACGACGACATCGAAGGGAAAGCGACCAAGTTTCGACCATTCGAATTGCAAAACGTCTTAAACAAAATTCTCGGAGATTACGAATCACACGATGGCTAGTTATTTGGGCAACAAGCAAAGTGCGGCATGGCCAGGCGATGACGTGACATGCGATTGATTTACTCGTTCCCAGGCTCTGCCTGGGAACGCATAGCATTGGAGGCTCCTGCCTCCCGAGTTCACAAACTAAGGATGCATTTCGGCGAGGCGGAGCCTCGCTTGCATTGAGTTACCAGGCAGAGCCTGGTAACTAGATTGCCCTGGTAACTAGATTGCCCTGGTAACTAGATTGCACAGTGCAACAAAACTTGCAATCCGTGCCGCTAGTTATTTGGGCAACAAGCAAAGTGCGGCCGTTGATGGCCTGGCGATCACGTGACATGCGATTAATTTACCGAGCCCTTCGACTCGAGGCTTGGCAGCATCGATAGCTGCATTCACCGCCGCCACGTCGCCGCGGATGACTACGGTGACATATCCACCACCCAGCTTCTCTTTGCCTACAACTTCAACCGAAGCGGCTTTGCAAGCCGTATCGATGGCTTCAAAGACAGCCGTGAAGCCTTGTGTTTCAATAAATCCCAGTGCTTGGCTGTTCTCGGCCATTTCGTTTTTTCCTGCGGTAGTGTTCGTTGGTAAAGGGCGTTTGACAACGGATTGTTCGATCAAAACATTGTATTCGTCTGGGCTCAGTATAGCTCGCAAGGCTTGTTCATCCGGTCGATTGATGATTCGAATCATCGACTTTGGGGCGGCGTTCGGGTCCGATGTTGGATGAAACAGCGTCGCCGTTCTGAGGCCAATTTCCAGGGCGGACTCGACATCGCTGATCGAACCGGCGATTTTGATCACCGAGCCGAGCATGTCATTCCACTCGGCTTGGATCACTTGTATTTGGGCTTCCTTGGACATTTGGTCTAATGCAACGATCGCGGCTGTCCAGCCAAGCGTTTCTAGAATGCCAATCGAATCCGGCAAGGTGCCTTCAGCCGCATCGGAATGACGAAGCCATTCTTGTAGGCTAGCTAACGTGGTTTTGCTCATATCCTAGTCTTATCATTAGTCTTATTTGGGTGCCATTTCGCTTAGCGGCAGATGGCGATAGTAGGATTCTAAACAGTAGAGAGCGAAACAAGTTGCATACAACCTGCCACCTGCGTTCGCGTGATTATCCTCTTCCGTTGGCCAGCTTCCCCTTTCCTTTCCACTAGCAATCTGCATTTTTGGGAGCACTTCCTTCATCGACTGATTCCATGCCGTCCAAGCTTGTCCGCCAATGTGATGCAATGTGGTCGTTGCATAGTACCAGTAGTAATAGGAAACTCGATCCTTTTCCATTGCGATCGGATTACCAACAAGAAACTCAGCACCCTCGACAATACGAGGTTCTTTGGTATCCCAGCCCAGGTACAAACGACACAGCATTCCCTCAGCGGTCATCGCGGGAGTCGGTGCTGAATAGGACATATATGCGTATCGCTCACCTTCTGCATCGGGGCGATTGCTTCCGGCGCGGCGTTGCACAGAATCCAGAAACTGATGGACCCGCTCAAGGACTTCACTGTCGACATCGAGTCCAGCCATTCTCGCGCTAATCAGAGCCATGACGTACCAGCCGGTGACGCTGGTATCCCCTGCCTCACGCGGCTGATAGCGCCAACCACCATTTTTGCCTTGGGATTTTTCTGCATACCGAATTGATTTTTGAGCTGCGTCGCGAAGCTCTTTGTCTCCGGTCATTCCATACAACTCACAGACGGCAATCGAACATTGAGCGTGTGCGTAGGTTCGCTGATTTCCTGCGGATTGGTCGGCAAAGAATCCTTCCTTATTCTGCAACTTGACTACAAATGTAATTCCCTTTCTAACAACTTCTTTGTATTCGCCGGATTGGTGCGTATGGCCCGCTCCCATAAATGCCAACAATGCCATAGCAGAAGCCGCAGGCTTGTTCTCATTGACCCCTCCGTCGGAGTACGGGCCCACTAAACTCCATGAACCGTCTTTGCGTTGATTGGTCGCAAGCCACTTCAGTCCTGCCGCAACGGCATCTTCCGTCCCTTGAGTTCCTCCGTATGCCTTCAACAAAGCATCCTTCATCGCACCCGTTCGGCCTCGCAATCCGTTGGTTATCGTGAGCGGAACGGCCAAGTCCGTCAGCGAATTGATCGATGGAGTGACATCGACAACTGCCAATTCGTTGAGCGTTGGTTCAAGGTTCATTGCCAAAGACTCATTGGGATCCGCCTCGGCGGCATCAGACTGTGTGTCAAACACAGATAGTTCGTCCTGACCTTGCTCGTCACTGATGCCGGCGAGCAGCGAGATGGATGATCGTATTTGGTCGCTCAGCGGAATCAGCGCCAGCAGCAAAATGATGGCGACATGCACGACTAAGCTGATCAGCCACGAGGGCGTTTCTTTCAATGTCAGCGGCAGCAGTCGCTCATAAATCGACGCGGTTGCTTCGGAGCTCTCCTCATCTGTCCCTGTTTGGCCTACGTCCCCTCTCTGAGAAACGCTGGGGGTTGGTGGCAATGGCTTGCCTGGAGCGATGGGCAACTTGAATTGGTTCAACCCACCTAACTCTGAAATCGACTGAGGGGCATCGCCGGCGATTTTAGGCGGAAACGGTGGCGGTTGCGGACTCGTCCACGAATTGCCATCAGCCGTCGGTAGAACCAACGGCGGAGGCATCGCCGAATCGAGGATTTCCGAAGAGGATTTTTGAGGCACCGCGATGAGATCCCGTTATCATTGCAAAAGGTGGGGGCCGCCGATTAACAAATGTTACGCATTATGCCGACTACGCAAATTGCGCTAGCCAACCCAGCGGACAGCGTCGCTATCCTATTGAATGTAGGACATTGCGACTGCACAATCAATTGCGACGACTGGAATTGCGGGCAATTCGCGGAATACTTGGAACTCAAATCCACGCCCATCGCCATCGCTCTGAGCGTGCCACCCGGTCCCCCGGCAACTTCCGGTCTGCCGCTCGGCTAACTTGGCTTTTTTCGCAGATCCAGCCACTCGCTGTGAAAAGTGCCTGGCATATCGATTCTCTGGTAGGTGTGTGCGCCGAAGTAATCTCGCTGAGCTTGCAACAAATTCGCTGGCAACCTTGGCAAGCGGTAACTGTCGTAGTAGGCCAATGCGGTGGTGAATGCCGGCGCCGGCAGCCCCAAATGCGTTGCGGCCATGATCACAGCACGCCAAGATTCTTGGGCTTTTTCGATCGCTTTCTGAAAGTAAGGGTAAAGCAACAAATTTTCGAGACCCGGCTGGGCATCAAATGCTTCCTTGATGCGATCCAAGAATTGTGCGCGAATGATGCATCCACCGCGCCACAACAAGGCGCAGTCCCCGTAATTCAATTCCCACTTGTGCTCTTTGCTCGCTTCCTGTAACTGAACAAAACCCTGCGCATAGGAACAAATCTTCGATGCGTACAAGGCTTGCTTGACCGCTTCGATAAAAACCTTTTTGTTGCTGACCAATTCTTGAACGGCCGCGCCAAATAACCCGTTTTGGGAAAGAGATGGACTCGCGAGAACCTTGCTTGCCCGAACGCGTGCCTCTTTGATCGACGAAAGCGATCTTGCATAAACGGCCGTGGTAACCAAGGTCGACGGGACCCCCAGATCGAGGGCCAATTGGCTCATCCATTTCCCCGTACCCTTAGCGCCAGCAACGTCGAGAATTTTGTCCACGAGATAGCCGTCTCGGCCCTGGTCGTCCTTGACGCTGAAAATGTCTCGCGTTATTTCGATCAGGTAGCTCTGCAGTTCGCTCGTGTTCCATTCCGAAAAAACATTGTAGAGCTCATCGTTGGTCAGGCCAGCCGCTTCCTTCAGCAAGAAATATGCTTCGCAGATCAACTGCATATCGCCGTACTCAATACCATTGTGCACCATTTTAACGTAGTGGCCAGCTCCGCGAGGACCTACCCATTCGCAGCATGGAATGTCGTTTTTCGGTCCAACCTTTGCAGCAATGGATTGAAAGATAGGCTTGATGGTTTCCCACGCGGCTTTGCTGCCACCAGGCATTAGGCTTGGGCCTTTGAGAGCGCCCTCTTCTCCACCCGAGACTCCCGCTCCTACGTACAAGAGCCCCTTGCTCTCGACATACTGAGTCCTCCGTTCGGTGTCTGCAAAGTGTGTGTTACCACCATCGATAACGATGTCACCTGGTTCCAAATGGGGCAAAAGTTGTTCGATGAGGTCGTCCACCGCAGCACCAGCCTTGACCAGCATCATGACAAAGCGGGGGCGCTTTAGATTTTTGACCATCTCCACCACCGAGTGGCATCCGACGAAGTTCTTGCCAGCCGCGCGGCCTTTTATCAGTTCGTCTACTTTATCGGTCGTGCGATTGAAGACCGCCACGCGATAGCCTCGACTCTCGACGTTAAGAGCCAGATTCTCACCCATCACTGCCAAGCCGATGAGGCCAAAGTCGCACAATTCGCTCATTAGATTTCAGTTGTTGCAAACAACCGTCACAAAGTGTTGAAGTAGGTTTTACAAAAAGCGGGCATTTGCTGGTATTTAAATCAGCGGTTTGATCGAAACAAACAGAAATTCTAGCCCGCGAACGCATTCGCATCAATTGCACCTGATTGGGCTTCCGTGCGGTCCTCGGAATTTGATAAGTACTCCAGTTGTAGTTTTTCAAGAATGATTCCCAATGAAAACCGGACAAGGATGTCAGGTCCATGAAGCGATTTGTCTATGCAGCCGGCGCGGTGGGCTTAACGGGTTCGCTCGTTTTGCTTTCCATGTCTATCGCGCAACGCGACGCTCGGGTAGGTGATTCAACGACGGACGGAAACAATCTTCCGTACGCGAACCAGCCGGCTCAACCGATTTCGGCCGAGCGTAATGACGCGGATAACCAAGAATTCTTTGCTCCAATCGTGCGAGCAAACGATTCCGATGCGGGTGATATGCCTTTGCCACTGCCGCTGCCACCCACGAATTTAAATCGCCAGCCTCGCGCAATCGTCGCGTCGTATTCTAACAATTCCCCGTCACCCGATAACACACTTCGCGACGATGCACCTCCGAAACTGCTAACCGAACCGCCCGCGTTGAGTGATCTAAGCTCGTTGCCTCCTTCGTTTCCGAGCAACGGAGGGAGTAGCCTGCCCCCGTTGCCAAACCAATTGCCTGCCAGTCCACTTAGTTCACCGAGTTCACCGAGTCCGCCGAATTCACTGAGTCCACCGAGTCCACCGTTCGCGGATGAGCGAAGCACGACGTCCCTGCCCGTTTCGACGAGTGAGTTGGATCGCAGTGCAGCAACGTCAAACGCTCCACCGGTTGCGACCTTCGGACAGCCGACGTACTCCCCATCGTTGCCGCCCTCATCACCGACTTCTCTCCGATCCGGTCCAGGTTATCCATCCGCAGTTGAGGTGCCAAGTGCGACGCCACCCAACGGGATTCCACCCCAGCTACCCGTAATCACGCCTGTTCCCAGTCTACCCGTAACCACACCTGTGCCCGGTATGCCCGGTTTGCCCGGTGCGACTCCATCGCCAAATTCGTTCAACAACAGTCCACCGAGTCTACCGCCAACCGCAGGTCTACAGCCAAACGCAGGTCCACAGCCAACCGCAGGTCTACCGCCAACCGCAGGTCTACCGCCAACCGCAGCGTTCGCTGCACCCACGCAACCGAGTTACAACCCAGGTACCAGTAACACCACGAACGCGACTAGCAATGCGTTGCCAGTGGGTACTCCGAAGGCTACTTCGTTTTCAAGTCCAGCACCAGGCGTGCGGCAACTGGATGGTTCGCAAAACCCCAGCATGGAAATTCAGAAACGTGCCCCGAGCGAAGTCCAAGTTGGCATACCAGCGGTCTTTACCTTGCTCGTCCGCAACGTCGGTAACGCCGCTGCTTTCGAGGTTAGCGTCGTCGACTCAGTACCGAAAGGTGCCAAGCTGATTCGGACGAGCCCTCAAGCTCAACCCAATGGACCCAATGGACTTGTTTGGAGACTCGGCGAGATGGCAGCAGGCTCAGAACAAGTCCTGACCGTCGAACTGGTTCCAGAAACGGAAGGGGAAATAGGTTCGGTTGCAAGCGTCAATTTTGCAGCCCACGCGTCCGTTCGAACCATGAGTACACAACCCAAGCTGGTCGTCAAACAATTATTCGAACCGGTCGTCCTGGGAGGCGACAGCATTCGCATCATGATCGAAGTTGCCAACATTGGCACGGGCACAGCTCGGGACGTTCGGCTCCAAGAAGACGTCCCCGCAAACTTGAGACACTCGACTGGTTCGCGAGTGTTGGAACTCAGCCTCGGCGACTTGGCACCAGGCGAAACGGAAAAACGGGACATCGAATTGTCCGCAATCTCGGCCGGTAAAGTCGCCAACGTTCTACGCGTTATCTCAGAAAATGCAGCCACGAATGAATCCGCCGCTCAAATCGAAGTCGTCTCACCCAAACTGGAGACAAGCATCGAGGGGGCAAGCCTGCGCTATCTGGAAAGGCAAGTAACCTACACGGTCCGTATTCATAACTCAGGAACCGCGATAGCAACGAACGCGGAGATCACTCTTTTCCTGCCAAGCGGACTCCAATTCAATTCCACGATTAACCAAGGCACATACCTTCCAAGTCAGCATGCCGTGCGATGGAAACTTGCTGAGCTCGCGGCTGGAAGCAAAGCGGCAACCGAGGTAACGCTGCTGCCTGTCGAGGAGGGTAGCTTCGTCTTGAGAATGCAAGCAGAAGCAGACGCGATCCGCGCCGAGCCGATCGAGAAACCCGTTCGCGTCGAAGGCCAAAGCGAACTCGCGTTCACGATCGAAGATGACAACGACCCGATCGAAACCGATGGCAAGACAACCTACCTCGTCAAGATCTCCAACATTGGAACGCGAATCGATAACAACGTCGAACTCGCTATCGATTTACCCGAAGGATCTGTCGTAGAGCAAGTTGACGCGCCGGTTGATTACAAAGTGTCGCAACGCAACGTAATCTTCGCGCCGATTGCACAAATGCAGGCCAAGGATCAACAAACGATTCGGGTCTCCGTTCGACATACACGCGAAGGGACTCACGTGGTCCGAGCCCAACTCAAGAGTAAACTAAGACCCGTTGCGGTTAGCAAAGAAGAAAGCACGCAAGTTTACCGGGACCAATAAGAGCCAAAAGCGAATAGAATCTTCATTGTTGGACCGAAAGCAGCTATAGTAAGAACGGTAATTCAATCAGCAGCATGAGATATATCCGTAGCACAGGCTGCTAGCCTGTGTTTTTTAGACTATTACAGGCTGGCAGCCTGTGCTACGTGGTAGTTTTCAGTCTGCCCCTCTCGTAAGAGCAATAAATCAATTTTCCGGTCCTGTTTGAGAAGTTTGTGATGACCAAGAACCCCATTGATTCCCAACCGAAAAAACGCTCACTCATCTCGCTGCCGTTCATCGCCATTTGCCTGGTCGTTTTAGGCATCGGCATTTTTCGTGGCGAGTGGATTATGGTTCAATTGATGTACTGGCAGGAGCACTATACGTCGGAAGCCAAGAAAAAAGCGACTTCGGACTGGGTGAAATCCAGCCCTGGCGAACCAGGCGTCCCGAGCAAAGGTGGGTTGATACCACCCGACGAAGATCCTCCTAGCGATTCAAGTACCACTGCACCCGCATCAACGAACCCACCTGCAGATTCCGAGAGCGAAACCAAGGTGGAGCCACCCGCCGCCAACGCTCCTTAGCCACGAACCTCATTCACCAACCTCATTCACCAACCTCATTCACCAACCGGACGAGTTGGTCGGGGGCCACCGAAACTAGTGTGAACAACCAACCCTACGGAATACCTCAAGGGCAATGGCCACCCATCATGACCCCATGGTGGTTTCATCTCACCAAACTCTCTTGTCGTAACGCACTGCGCAAACAAAAGATCCTGAGCATTCAAGCCCAAGGACTGGAACACCTCCAAAATACAATCGACGCCAAACATGGTGTCTTGCTGACTCCCAATCATTCTTTTCACTGGGATTCCTATTGCCTCATCGCAGCGGCCGAAAAGCTCGGCATGCCGTTCTACATCATGACGGCCTGGCAAGTTTTTGCAACCAGCAGTTGGTTTCAACGCCTATCTATGCAACGCTGCGGTTGTTCGGACGCTGACTACGTTAGGCGGACTCGCAGTACCAAACGATTGAGGAAAACTAGTTGTCGCGATACACTATTGAAGCGTTCCAAGGTATGCGTACAGGCTTGCGACCTCCGCTGGAGAGCGATCATCCAAAAGCCCGGTTGGCATCAATGACTCGGTCGAATAGGCTTTGTCCTCAATGTTGTCTTGATTGATTCGAACCAAGTTCCCATTGGCCGTTTGCAACGTCGTCCCATCGGCCGCATTGTAAATGATCATGCCTGTGAAAATCTCGCCATCCATCGTCAGTACTCGAATCGATCGATAGCGATCCGAAATGTCACGACTAGGTTCAAAGATGGCTTTGGACAAATCCTCGCGAGAGAATCGTTTTGCAACACCTAAAAGACTTGGTCCGAGAGCGCTCTGCCCGCCATGGCAAAGTCCGCACTTCTGCTCGTAAAGCGACTTGCCGATTTGAAGATCGCCTACGAGGGAATTCGCGGAAAGTACAAATGCTCGCCAATCGAAGGTTGTCGAGGGAAGATGGAGTTTCGAGTAAGCTACTTCCTCCAAACTGCCTTGGAAGAAACGATCCCAGTCTGGCCATTGCTCCGTCGTAGGCACATTTGCAATTTGCATTTTTGCGGCAATCGTTCTGGCTCGGTTGATAACGGCAGTCCGAGGCATAGGGATGGTTGTATTGATGACGTTGGAAACGATCTGGGGGATAATCTTCCATTCATGTGTCGCGTCGACTATCGGTAACGCACTGATGCCCTTCCATCCAAATGGCCATTGATTTCGATCGCTGGAGTCGAGAGCGGCTAGAAACAGTTCGTAATCCGCTTCTTTCCCGAGAGACGACAACATTTCCGTTGCAAGGGCTCGATGGTTGGGTTCGATCGCCGCGTTGCGAATCGATTTGGCAAAGGTCTCATCAATGCCTAGTTGGCAAGCATAGCGCACAATGGCTGGCGACCATTCGGTTGGTGCCGTTGCAATCAAATGTTCACGCATCTTCTTGCGGGCTTCGTTTTGCACATCGACTGGGAACGATGAAATCAAAACAATGTCTTCCGGGCAGCATGGGACAGGCAATTCCACGAATGCTCTACCAAGACCCGAATCCCGCTTCGTCAATGCGTTGACGAGCTGCTGCAATCGCGTTGGAAATTGATTGTCGGTATACAGGCCTCGCAATTTTACTTTGCGTACGATACCCGAAAGAGCCGCTGCAGTTGCGCGAGAGAGGTCGACCGTCCGCGGGCTACTGCAGTTGGCCGAACAGCACAACCAATGAAAATCCGAGGTTGGATGACTTTTTGGGTCGATTTGACTTAACAGGAACTCGAGCGAGTCTTTGTCCTTGGGTTCCAGCATCGACAGAGTTCGTGTCGCCTCCAATTGAATCAACGGACTATCTGCTTTTAAAGCTAACTTCGCAAAATGGGTTGCCCAGCCGATCCAAGCCGTTCGTACATTCTCGGGCAATTGTGCTGCGCTCAAACCTCGATAACCATCGAGTACATCAGGCTGTGGCGGATCCAATTGCTGCGGCAAGCTATAACGTCTATCTCCGAGTGCAGATTGCAAAAGCGTTAGAAACTCCAGTTTGTCGCGAGTCGTCAGTGTTTTTTGGTTGGCTGGTACCCAATTTGCCAAGGCATCCAACAGCGGTCTGTCCATGTCGGTCTGCCTCGTGTTGAACAGTTGCCTTGCAATGAGTGAGTCTAGCCCGTTCCTATTCGACTTTGTCGCAATGGGTGCTGGTGAACGCGATAGCGCCCAAAGCCACGTGCGTCGCAGAGCATTTCCGGCATCGTTGTCCGCGACAGGTCGACTTTCGGCCAAACTTAAGTTCCATTTACGAATGCCGAAGGCTTCCCATCGTAGCCGTTCGTCCTCCCGACCAAGATGCGGTTCCCAACTGGACACATCATCTTGGTGCGGGTTGAATTCAGGCAGCGAGTAATCTGCGGCGGCAAGCGATTCGATCCACTTTGTTTCCTGCGGTTTCAAACCAAGACGGCCGCGACCCACTAGCCACCAACCCGCCGCCCTGGACGATTGGGATGTCGCGAGCAATGTGTTTTGGACGCTTGCAAAAGGGATGTTTGCATTGATACGCGTCAATAGTTGAGCACATTTTAGTTTTGCTTCTGCGACAACAACGGGCTCCGCAGAAATCGGAATAGTTCCGGAGATAAACGCTATCAAAGTCGAAATGCCAGCTTCTTCAACAATGGGTCGCCACTTGGCTTCGGACCAACTTTCAAACGGAGAATTCGCCTTCAACAAGCTCTCCAATGCCTCAGCTTGTTCGAGTTTGAGCTGCCCAGAGGCGATCGAATCTGCAAACCAACCGGGCGATTTCTCTGTGACACTCTCGTTCGAGCTCACTCGATAGACCGCTCCGGTGGTGCCGCGACCGCCGATGCAAATCAGCAAGCTACCGTCTTCGGCTACACAAATATCCGTTGGAGCAAACCCAGCCGTACCGCTTGGTTGCATAAAAACTTCCGCTGGGATTTTGTTTGGAATGCGTTTGGAATCGTCCAGATTGCTCGACGGATAAATGGCGAGGACTCGCCCGAAGGTCCAGTCGAGGGCAAAAATGGCATCGTGGTATTTCTTTGGAAACGCTCGATGCTGATAAACCGCGACCCCTGTTGGAGATCCACGCCCCAATTGCGCCAGCGTTAATGGCATCGTGATTCGGTGATCCTCGTCTTTCCAGGTTTGCCCGCACCAACCCGCATCTGAACCGGGCCCAAGAACCATAACTCGAGTCGGTCGATACCACGGAAGGGTCGCTTCTCGCTCACAATCGCTATCGAACGTTACAATCTGTCCATCCGGCAGGAAGTCAAAGTCATAGCAATTGCGCAACCCGTGTGCCCAAACGCTTCTGGTTGAAAAATCCGGACTAATGCGCCAAAGTGTCCCACTTCGGCTTCGTTGAACGGGACTGTTTGGATCATTTTGAATTTTCGAGATATCGCGGGCAAAATTGCCTGCGATAAGGTACCAAAATCCATCTGGCCCCTTTCGAAGGGCGTGCGAATCGTGCTCCGAACCGGTTGGTAGATCCAAAACGCGTTTCGCATTGGCATCCGCCACAAGATCGCCATTGGAATCCTCGGTCATCCAAAGCCCACCTTCGCTAACAAAATAGAGCTTTATTCCCTCAGACCATAACCCTTGAGCGCCTTGCTTGGGTAAATTAGACCAAAGAATGCTTCGGTCAAATTTCCCGTCCGAGTTGTCATCCAGCAAAGTTCGAATGTATCCTGGTCCGGAAACCACGGGCCGCCCAAGTCCATCCAGCGTCATACAAAAGCAATCATGAACCAACGAGTCATCGGCAACTTTCTGGACCGAAAAACCATCTGGCACAGTGAACGGCGGAACCTCTTCGCTCGCCCAAGAGTTGCCCGCCAAGCAATGGATCAATACAAAAGCGACTAAAACAGTGAACGACCAATCTTGACTCCCGCGCAACAACAAAAACACAGCCGTAACTCCTGGACGTACAAAACACAAGAAATTGGGCAAGAAAGCTGACACCACCCAACCAGTGTAATATTAGTGCATTTGTGAAATTGAAAAGCCCGAATCATCCAACCGCAATCAAAAATCCTATTTTCCACTTACCTACCGATTGCTCAAACCTTCTGAAGGGTCGACAAAACTATGCTAGTGTTCCTCTCTCTCATTCGCTCTAACGCATTGCGATCTGCTTTTCAAGCGACAAAAAACGCGATGGCTCTGGGGATTGTGGCATCTGCCCTATCCATCCAAAGCTTTAGCCAGGAATTCCAAGCCAAACGCGAATCGGATCGTGTCGATCTAAGGCAGGCTGGCAAATTGATTACAAGCTATCATTTCAAATCTGGTACCAAGCCAATCCTGTGGCCATTGATGGGGCCAGACAATTTACGAATGTCGCGTGAATACCCGATGGTTCCCGACAGCACGAATGAAGCTCACGATCACCCTCACCACCGCTCTCTGTGGATGACGTTTGGCGAAGTGAACGATGTCGACTTTTGGGCTGAAGGCAAAAACCACGGCGAAGTGGTGCATTCTGAAGTCGTCAACACGGCTCAATCGGCTACTTCGGCATCGGTTGAGGCTCGCCACATTTGGCAGACCCTTGAAGCCAAGCCTTTTCTCCAAGAGCATTGCAAATACACGGTTTCCGGTACGCCGGATGAACGCATCATCGACTGTGAGTACATTCTCAAACACGCCGACCCTGCCTCCAAGGAACCGATCCATTTCGGAGATACCAAAGAAGGGATGTTTGCCATCCGTGTACCTGAGACGATGAAGGTCGACAAAGCCAGCGGACATATCCTTAATAGCAGCGGCTTGACGGATGGGAAAACGTGGGGAAAGCCAGCCGACTGGGTCGACTATGCTGGAAAAGCAACAATCGACGCAAAACAAGAACACGGGATTGCGATCCTCATCCATCCCCAGAGCTTTGGGAGGACTGGATATTGGCACGTTCGAACCTACGGCCTCTTTGCTCACAATCCGATAGGTGTGAAGCATTTTCTGGAGGTCAATCCCGATGCTACGAAAAAAGAAGGTGGCTACATGCTTCAACCCGGTCAATCGATGCACATGCTCTATCGAGTCGTACTGCACCGAAACGCATGGACTCAGACTGTCGGCGATGAGCACTATCAAGTTTTTGCCAAAACATCACCGCAACTAAAGTAGCCGCAATACCGAAAATAAACCGTTTGGCGGCTATAACGGAAGTCGTCGTCCAACGATTGCTTTTTCCGATGCAATAGATAGAGGTTTGCGTTTGTCCAACGATCGTCCTGAATTGTTAAACTTTGCCTGCCCTCAATGCCAAAAGAACTTGCGAGCCCCCTCATCGCTCGCCGGAAAAAAATTGGCTTGCCCAAAGTGCTCTGCATCGATCCGAGTGCCTGGAGTTATCAGCGCCAACAACGATGATGACGATTGGCTGAAATTGGACATGGCTGAATCGGTCGACGAACAGCCCACTTCAAAAGCTGTTCATGATCCTAAGACGTTTCCGGAAAAAGCAATCGCTCCTTTAAAAGAGGCAACCCCTTCCAGGACGTCAGACACAGTCACCGCCACCGGCGCTGGAACAACGGTCAGCGCTGGAACATCGGTCAGCGCTGGAACATCGGTCAGCGCTGGAACATCGGTCGGCGCTGGGAACGAAGCCGACACGCGGAATGAGGATGACGAGTTTAGACTCGAACCCGTCAGCCCCCCAAGCAAGGTATCGCGAAGCGTTTTTGAAGATGATTTTCCCGACCTAATTCCAACCGAATCGTCCCCCTCACCTTCGACGCTTCCCTCAGAATTGGATGCGGTCCCCTCCGCTAAGAAAAAGGCTGAGCCAAAAAAATTGGCTCAACCCCGAACCAACAACAAATCCGAAAGTCAACCCGGCGCTTCTGGGAACTCGAAACACAAGCTCAGCTCCAACACAACGGACTCAAAACCCAAACCCCTCTTGGTTGGTTCCCTGGATGAAATGATTTTGGAAACGCCAGCGCTTGGCGATAGCTTTGTCGTTCCGAGCGACGAAGAGTTTCGATTTGCGTGCAAGATTTGCGGTACTTTCCTTTACGCCAACAAATCGCGAATCGGAAGCAAGACTCGATGCCCTGACTGCCATTCCCAATTCGTTGTCCCAAAACCCTTCGTCAAGCCAATACCGAAAGAGTTCAAGCTTGAAGAAATGCCCAGTGTCAAGTTTGCTCCGATCGATGCAGAAAACTCGAAAGCCTCCTCTCGTCAAGATGTCAATACGCGAGAGATACTCGATCGAGCCAAAGTGGAGGCGGACCGCGAACGCGATGAACTAGAAGAAATTAATTTCGTCTTCGACACGAAACGTTGGATGGGGCTCATCCTCGGATTTTTAAGGGATCCGTTGGTCGTGATTGCGATGGTCATTCTTGGCTTGGTATCGAGTGCCTGGTTCTTTTCCATGGCAGCGTTTGGGTCCGTGATTGAGGCAAGTGAAAAAACTGCTTTCGTCGCGAGAGTCGTAATCTTTGCCGTGTTCTTGCTCCCAATTGGTGGCCTCATCTGCCTATGTGGGTTGCCCGTTCTGGTCATGGCTGCCAATCGTGCACCGAGGGTTGCGGAATGGCCATTCTCCCGACTGGGAGAATCCATTGGTGAATGCATGATGGTGATCGTGACTCTCGTGATCGCAACCATTCCTGGAGGTATGCTGGGAGCCTTGACAACATCATTAGGAGCCAACCCATTGATTGCTGCCGGAGCAGTCATGCTTGGGATATGGGGGCTCTCTCCTATTTTGCTCTTGAGCATGATCAACAATTCTTCTGCATTCGAGCCCTACTCGCAATTGGTCATCGGCACGATCAAGAATTATGGCGATGCGTGGGGGGCCATGTATATTCAATCCGGAATTGCCTATGCCTTGTTTTTCATTTTCATGGCGGTCGCGTCTCTCACTGGAGTGGGAGGCGATATCGTTTGCGGGCTTGTCCTGCCGTTCTTTGCTTTCTTTATCTTTAACCAATTAGGTGTTCTCGCCGGTCGAATCAGCCAGGCGACGGAGATGGGATTCGAAGGGGATTTTTCCGGCGACTAGCGACCAATGGCAATCACCTTCGGCACGAAACAAGTGTTCTAAGCAAAACGGTATGAGTCTTCGAGTGAAACAAACTGAGCCGACGGGCGATAGCCCCGGTTCTCGACGAATGGCGAGCAATTGGAAAACCGGGGCTATCGCCCAACGGCGCGTTGGGTTGAAAAACATAGCGGATGTGCTTAGTAGCGTTGCGGAGCGAGTCGCCTGGTGAATTCTCAGAAGATTGAATCCTCACCGGACCGTTTGCACTATTCCGCACCAACTAAAGCCAGCGTTTTTTTCGAAAAAAGACCAACAGTCCAAACGCAACCAGCCCCATCACTGCCAACGAAAATGGATACCCAAAATACCATCGGAGTTCCGGCATGTTCCAAGGGGATTGATCGCTGAAGTTCATTCCGTACACGCCCGCGATAAACGATAGCGGAATGAAAATAGTCGAAATGATCGTGAGAACTTTCATCACTTCGTTCATGCTATTGCTGACACTGGACAAGTAAAAATCTCGCATGTCGGATGTCAATTCGCGATACGTATCCACCGCATCCACAACTTGCACGACGTGATCATAGCAGTCTCTTAAGTGAACGCGAGTCTCCGGACTGATGTGAGGGAGCGAATCTCGAACGAGCTCGTTGATCATTTCTCGATGCGGACGAATCGACCGCCGCAAGGATAATAGCTGGCCACGCAAATGATGGATTTGTCGCATTTGATTAGGGTCAAGACTTTCGATAATCTCTGCTTCCACCGTATCGACTTGCTCAGCCAATTTTTCCATGACCGGAAAATAACTGTCGATCACCGCATCCAGCAACGCATAGAGCAAGTAATCGACGCCTGAATCACAAATCTTCCCGCGATGCGTCCGAATACGCTGCCGAAGCGGATCCCAGCAATCGCCCGGTCGCTCTTGAAAGGAAAGCAACACTTGATGCATGAGAAAGAAAGATAGCTGTTCGGTTTGCAACGCATCGTCACCATCGACCATCCGCGCGACCACGAAGATCGAATCATAAAACTCATCCACTTTCGAGCGCTGGTGAACATTGACGACATCCTCCATCGCCAACGGATGTAATTGCAGTAACTGAGCAATTCCCCGGAGCTTGTCTTCGCTTCCAAGCCCAGTCACATCGATCCAGACACTTCGAAAGGCGACTCGAATTGCCCGTATTTCATCGATATCTTTGATCTCTTTTTCAAGGAGTTCCGCACCGTTAAAAGCGATCACCCTTATCGTGGTTGGGTTCGCGTTCGGATCGACATTCATCGAACCTGGTGCACTGCCGGGAACCGATCGACGCTGAGGGTTTTGCGATCGCCTCCGTTTTAGGTTCTTCTTGGGTCTCATGGTGATAGCAAATTAGGAAGGATCAGATTCGCTTTCAGGATGGCGACACAAGAGGGGCCGTGTGAGATCTCGCTCCGGATCACCATCCGAACTGCGTCTTCAAACGGCATCGCGACTCGTTCGATACGTTCCGTACCTTCCATATTCGTTTCCGTGAAGCTGAGATCCGTCGCTAAAAAGATCGCAGTCGGAGAACACAAGGCTGCCGTTAACGGATCGACGATTCCGAGCGGATGTAGCTGCTGGGCAACGATCCCCACTTCTTCTTGAAGCTCTCGTGTAGCGGCGATTTCGGCGGATTCGCCGACTTCGATTCCCCCGCTTATGCCTTCAATAGTATCACGACCAACGGCGTAGTGAAATTCTTTGGTCAAGTAACAGGTACCATCTGCAGCCACGGGAATGACGCAAACTCCAGGCTTGATGCGAACTGTCGAATACGTGCCAGGCTTGCCGTCGGGCCGGAGCACGTCATCCATTCGAATTTGAACCCACGCATCTTGATAAATTTCATTGCGACGAACTATCTGCCAAGGCCCATGGATTTGGGTTCGAAGTTCTTGGTCATCTGGCGAAGCCATACTGGATCGATCAATGGAAGGGCACAATTCATAGAAAACCGTTAACAAGTTTTACCAAAAAAAGAATATGTTCCCAGCCTGCTCGCGAAAGATCGGTGAACTACATAGGTCGATCACTGCCGTTGATGGCTGCGTCCTGGTAAGGAGTCATGTCCAACCCGTCAATGAAACTCGTGAGCGATTTGCTGCGTTGTGGATGTTGCAGCTTTTTGACAGCTTTGCTCTCGATTTGACGAACGCGTTCACGTGTCACTTGAAATATCTTGCCCACTTCTTCTAAGGTGTAGGCGTAACCGTCTGCCAAGCCGTATCGCAATTTGAGAATCTCGCGTTCACGGTAGTTCAACGTTTGCATGGCTTCATGGATTTGCTCCTTGAGCGTTTGCTGATTGGTTTCGTAGAGGGGATCATCATCACGGTAGTCTTCAAGAAACTCGCCGAAGAAGCTGTCTTCATGATCGCCAACGGGTTGATCGAGCGACAACGGTTGACGCGCCATTTTGATGACAACTCGAGCATCATCGAGCGAAAGACCTGCTCGTTCGGCTGTCTCTTCCACGGATGGTTCTCGACCCAATTCTTGGATCAAATCGCGAGTCACTTGTCGCACCTTGCTCATCGTGTCAATCATGTGGACAGGCACGCGAATCGTTCGGCTTTGGTCTGCAATGGCTCGTGTAATCGCTTGTCGAATCCACCAAGTCGCATACGTGGAAAACTTAAATCCGCGTTCGTATTCGAATTTGTCGACGGCCCGCATCAAGCCCGTGTTTCCTTCTTGGATCAGGTCGAGGAAACTGAGTCCACGATTGCGATACTTCTTGGCAATCGACACCACCAATCGCAGGTTCCCAGCGGAGAGTTCACGTTTGGCCGCATCGTATTCGAGCCGGTGAGATTTGACTCGTTGGCAACGGCGAGCAAGCGTGCTCGGCGTCTCGTATGTGATTCTCATTAAATAGCGCAGCTCTTCTTTGAGCTTCGCGATCGGTACGCAATCCGAGAAACCGGTCTCTTGTGCGGCGGCGATTCGATCTTTAAGTGTCGCCATTTGGCTAGCGATGGTGTGGAGCTTGAGGAAGATGGGCTCCAAGCGATTGGTTCGCAAATTCATTTCTTCGATCAAGCGGACCGCTTTATTTCGCCGGCAAACCAATCGCTTCCAAGCGGAGCGACGTTCGTCCATTGGAACGCTCTTGTTGATAGCAACGTGGTAGTCACCGTGATTTCTCAACAACAGATGTCGAAGGGTTTTGATGTTCGGGCCAATGCGTCGCATGATTGCAACTTTTTCGGTTGCGTTCGTCACGCTAACTTCGATGGTTCGGTCTAATCGCAACTTGCTGTCGCGAACTTGCTCAAGCAGTTTCGTGGCTCCTTGGAGCACGAAATCCGATGCAAGCATCCATTGGCGGTAATTGGTGCGGGTCATCTCAATGTGCTTGGCGGCGCTGACTTCTTGTAGGCGAGTCAGCAAGGGGATTTCGCCCATTTGCATTAGATACATTCGAACGGGATCTTCGGTTGCGTCAACAACTTCAATATCCTCATTATGAGGAAAGTGACCATCGCCCGAATCGTCGTCTATCAGTGCGTCTTCGTCTACATCATGTTCCGCGTCGACATCCTCTTCCTCTTCTTCTTCGTATCCAAAACCTTCGAGCACGTCCCCCGCGAACTCACGGTCTTCGTTAATATACGAGTAACCTAATTTTTTATTCGCGTTTTTCAAGGGTCGACGATTGGATCGCTTGGTCATGTCTGATAGCGTCTCGTAGGAGGTAATTGAATTAGATGCTCCGGTTTTGCACCGAGTTCCGGCTGGTTAAAAGATTTCGGTTGCATTCCCTGTGCCGATTGACTAGGAACCGACAACATGATGCGATTTTCCCTGTGAATTCGTTGATGCAAATTAATTCCGCTCGGTTTTCGATGCCGGGCCATGATGCCGAAACACCACCCTAATACGTTGTCCAGTCGCGACATGTTTCAGAAAATCAACGTTTCTAAGAAGATTTATTTGAGGATACAAAACCGCGCTATCAGGCTGTGGGCCCAGTATCCAATGGTTGCGGTCCTTGCGATCTCGCTTTTAGCGATTTCAATGCAAGAGACATTTGGAAACGCTTGGTTTGCGTTGCTTTTTTTCGGCTTTTTGAGCTCGGGCATGGCAACGCTGTGGCATTGGAAATTTCGCCCCGCCCGTCAATCTGCCTGGGCTGTTTTGAGTATCGCATTAGCAATCGGTCTATTCATCAGCTACCTCCACTCGCTGGGGCAGCAAGATTCCCGCGAGCGTTTAGCCAAATGGGAGTCCACTCTCAGGGAAATCGCTGCTAATGGAGAGCTAGGGACCGCTCCTTGGAATCCTATTGCATGCCGAGGCAATGTGGATTCGTCATTGCGATTTCGAAAAGCAACAATCCCGGGGGGAAATACCGACCTGGGTGAAGTCGGTTGGCAAACGCTGACCGTGATGCGTGTCTTCGAAATCCGAATCGGTGGCCAGTGGTCGCCCGCATCGCTTTTGATGCCACTAACCATCGACGGAAAGTTATCCGGCTACTACCCTGGCGATGCAATTGAACTCTACGGTCAATGGCGATTGCCGAGCAAACCTTCCAATCCTGGCCAGTTCAATCAGTCGCGTCGTTACGCCGAACAAGGCTATGCAGCTCAAGCCCGAGCCGACTCCGAATCGCAGCTCACAAGAATTGACGGCACCTCTCGCATTCGAGTCGATCGTTACCTTGCAATGGTCTCCGCGAAAGCCCTCTGGGCAATCGAACGTTACGTCATCCTCGGCCAATCCGAATTGACCGCAGCGTTGGTTCTGGGCCAACGAGAACAAGCGGAATGGCGATTGCAAGAAGAGTTATTAGCGACTGGGACGATCCATATGCTCTCGATTTCAGGGATGCATATCGAAATGGTTGCCCTGATACTGTGGATGATCGGAACATTCTTTCAATTGCCTCGCAAGCCAATGTTGTTGGGTATCTGTTTGATCGTGATCGGTTACGCGCTTCTTTGCGGCGCAAATCCGCCGGTGGCACGTGCGACGATGATGCTTTCCGGACTTTGTATCGCGAAGTGGAATGGATGGAGATTTTCCAGTTCAAACATCCTCGCCTTTGCTGGGTTTGCATTGATATTGTACCGAACCAGCGTGGTCTTTGAGACTGGAACCCAACTATCGTTTATGGCGGTGGCGGTTTTGATTCTGTCCCACCGTTCCGGGGTCCCGCGCGTTGCACCGCTCGAGAGGTTGATCGAATCGAAGTCGAGCCGCTGGAGCAAAAATCTTCGTCGCGTTGGGACTTGGTCTCGCGAGATGATCCGCACTAGTTTTTGGGTCTGGTTCGTTACTGCCCCTTTGGTGTGGAGCAGTT
>JAIPFP010000261.1 GCA_021736575.1 Pirellula sp.
ACTTGCAAATCCAGTTCTTTCTTGAAGCCGACCAAAGGAACCATGACTTCTGGTTTGACCTTGGTGCCTTCCTTGAGAACAGTTGCAGCCGCTTGGAAAATTGCCCGAGCTTGCATTTCCGTGAGCTCAGGTCGCAAGATACCTAGCCGGCAACCGCGGAAGCCAAGCATTGGGTTGAACTCATGAAGTTCGCTTACCATCTTGGCCACTTCGGCAGCGGTTGTCTTGAGTTGTTTGGCGACTTCCTCTTGTCCCTTAATGTTGTCTTGCTGTGGCAAGAATTCATGCAAGGGTGGATCGAGCAAGCGAATGCAGGCCGGCAATCCATCCAATGCGCGGAAGATTCCTTCGAAGTCCTTTTGCTGATACGGCAATAGAGTTGCGAGGGCTTTCTTTCGATCGTCCTCGGACTTGGCCAAGATCATTTGGCGGACGGCAATGATTCGGTCCCCTTCGAAGAACATGTGTTCTGTTCGGCATAGCCCGATCCCTTCTGCACCGAAAGCGATTGCGTTGACCACTTGATCGGGTTGGTCCGCATTGGTGCGAATGCCGAGGCTTCGATATTTGTCTGCGAGCTTCATCAGCGAGTCGTAGTACTGGAATACCTTGCTATCCTTGGGTTTCATGGTCTTGTTGACCAAAACTTGCTTGAGTTCGCTGTCCGCAGTTGCAATCGCACCGTGGAAAACTTCGCCCGTCGTACCGTTGATGCTGATGTGGTCACCTTCCTTGAGCGTCACACCTTTGCACTTGAGCGTACCCTTGTGGTAGTCGATTTCGATATCGCCAGCACCTGCAACGCAGACCTTGCCCATTTGACGAGCGACCAAGGCTGCGTGGCTCGAAACACCACCGCGAGCGGTCAAGATTCCGTCGGAAGCGATCATGCCTCGCAGATCTTCTGGGCTGGTTTCGATACGAGCGAGAACGACGTGTTTGCCTTGAGATGCGAGCTCCTCGGCCTTGCCCGCAGTGAAGACCACCGAACCGGATGCTGCCCCCGGACCGGCAGGCAAACCAACGGCCATCAAACGCCCTTCCCCTCGGGCTTTTTCATAGGCAACGGTATCGAAGATCGGTTGCAAGAGTTGGTTGAGGGCTTCTGGATCGCCCGATTTGATTGCATGCTCAGGCGTCATCAGCTTCTCTTTGACCATGTCGTGAGCGATCTTGACATAGGCCAAAGCAGTCCGCTTGCCGTTGCGAGTTTGAAGCATATAGAGCTTCTTCTTCTCGATTGTGAATTCGAAGTCTTGAACATCGCCGAAGTTCTTTTCCAAGATTTTGCGAACGTCGTTCAGCTCTTTGTGCGCGGCGGAAATGATCTTGTCCTTGGCCATGTCGGCGATCGTGAGCGGTGTGCGAACACCCGCCACGACGTCTTCGCCTTGAGCGTTAACAAGGTATTCGCCATAGAAAACGTTGTCGCCGTTGGCTGGGTCGCGAGTGAACGCCACACCGGTTGCGCAATCGTCGCCCATGTTGCCGAACACCATCGCTTGAACATTGACCGCGGTACCCCATTCGTCAGGGATTCGATACTTTTGACGATAGAGGATGGCTCGTTCGTTCATCCACGAACTGAACACAGCGTAAACGGCCCCTTCCAATTGCTTCATCGGATCGTTTGGAAACGCCTTGCCTGTGTGATCCTTGATCAGCTTCTTGAATCGCTTGACCAACTCTTGAAGTTGTTCGGCGGAAAGCTCTGTATCGTCCTTGACCTTGGCTTCTTTTTTCAGTTGGGCCATGATCTCTTCGAACGGATCGTGGTCGTTCTCATTCTTCTTTTGAACGCCCATAACGACGTCGCCGTACATTTGCAGGAACCGGCGGTAGGAATCCCAAGCAAAGCGAGGGTTGTTCGTCGCAGCAGCCATTCCTTCGCACGTGGCATCGTTGAGGCCCAGATTAAGAATGGTGTCCATCATGCCCGGCATCGAATCGCGAGCACCGGATCGAACCGAAACGAGGAGCGGGTTTTTGACGTCTCCGAACTTCTTGCCAGTTTCCTTCTCAAGCCACTTGACGGCCTTTTCCATATCGCCGGTGAGTTCCGCAGGTGGCTTCTTGCCATTCTTGTAATACGAAACGCAAACTTCGGTCGTAATGGTGAAGCCGGAAGGTACGGGTAGACCAATTTTGGTCATTTGAGCGAGGTTGGCTCCTTTCCCACCGAGTAGAGCCTTCATATCTCCGTTACCGTCGGTTTTCGATTTGCCAAAAAAATAAATCAACTTGTTAGCCATGGCCGAATGCAATGCTCCCGTGTTTCTGCAAAAATCAATGGGGTCCGACGACGTCGGGTATCTATGTGACAACTCCCGGATTTACGGGCGAAAAGTGTACTTTCGCTCTTTCATAACGTCAATTGCCAATGCCTATTTGAACTCACATCGGGTGCATGACATGATCCCACCAGAACACGTTTTGCTTGCTTTAAACGACCTGCTTTCCGAGAACCAGACCACAAGTCGTCTGTCGCAGGATATTTTCAGCAGCATTTTCGCGACAGAAAATGGCCAGTGGTCCTGCCTAATTCGAAACCCGAATTCCGTCGACTGGTTCGTAAGACCGTTGTTCCAAAACCCGGAATCATTGCCGGTCCAAAACGAAAAAATGTCGGCTCACTCCACTGATTGGGTCGAAATTCCTGAACGGACGGACCATTTTCGCAATCTGCCAAATCTTGGAGATTCGTCTGCGCTTGTGCGCGATGTTTTTAATCAGTCTTGCGTCGTCCAACGTGGATCTACCGAAACCTTTTTTTGCGTTCGATGCGAACCGTTTCAGCTTGTGGCTGGGCTGTTGCAAGAGGCTTGTCCGCCACCGCAGCTGGTTGTCCAGGACTGGAAAAAACAGTTAGCGTCGATGAATCGGAACAGCTCTTCATTAAGTCCTGCGGAGACATTTGTGACCGAGGATGGCGAGCTTGTTCCTCTCCCAGAATCGTTTGGGAAATGGTCCACCGTGTCTCGGCATGCGGAACATTCGCCACGTCTGGCGGATCATTGGGAAATGAAAAGGTCACAATGGCCTTGGTCGACCAGCCCTACAAGTTTGAAAGATGGATCGGGCGAGCCGGCAACCAACCGCGTTGCTTGGCTGGACTCTGCCGACACGATTCACTCTGCCGACAAGATTCGCATTCCTGCAGTCATCCAACAACCAAACCCAAAAAAGAGAAAGGCATCTCGACATGTCATCATTGGGACTGCGGTTGCCGCGACCTTGGGATTTGGAATCCTCGTTTGGATGTCCGGCATCGCCTCTCAACTTGGAGATGCCGATCGTTCGACGATGACGGCAAAGGAGTTAGGGACGGCCAAGGAGTTCGGGACCGTAAATGGGCAGAGGACCGCAAAGGAGCTGATCATCGATACGGTTACGTCTTCGACCGTCGAGTCGCCGGAGTTGTCCAGCGATGATCAAGAGTTAACGACGCTTGATGGGTTTTCCGGAAAGGCGGCGGAACTGTCGTCAGCAACAGAAACGGATACGCTCGAATCCTTGCTGTCCCAGTTGCAGCCGACCTCATCTAGTAAGTTTAATCTAGGTTCGATGAATGCGTCCTCGATCATCAGCGACGCACTCAAATCAGGAAATGTTCCGAACAAGGTTCCCAACAGCGACGACAGCACTCCGTTCGGGATTCCGTTCGGGGAAAAGATCGCTGCGCTTGACGATAACAACATCGTGGAGGGCGATAAAGAGGATGACCCATCACAAGTTGCAAAGGACGTCTTGAACCAGGGCGTCTTGAACCAGGATGTCTTGAACCAGGCCGAATTGGACCAGGGCGAGTTGAACAAGGGCGAGTTGAACCAAGACGGAATGCCGCTTGAAAAAATACTCACGACGGATTCTTTCAACAAGAAGGAGATCATTTTTATCGGGCACCGAGTTCAGCCAAAACTATGTCGCTGTGAAGTCAAATTGAAGTTGTCGAAAGAACTAGTCGTCGAGCCAACGGAGCAGGTCTCCATCGAAGGAGTAGACAAAGCAAGCTGGAAGATCGCGATAGAAGACGAAGAGCCGGAACTAATATTGGAAATTAGTTCGAAGCCAGGCAGCCGTTGGCAAATCAGTACAGCCGTAGGATTGCGAGTAACATCCGCATCCGAACCCATCATGCTCTCACCGAGGGATGCTCAAACCGTTTGCAATCGATTGATCGATTACCACCAATGGATCAGCAACTCCATTGCGGCACTCGAAAACGCCAAGGCCAATCTGAGGAGCAAATCCCGCATCGACTTCTACGGTGAAATCAAAAAATTAGAGCGTCAGCAACGCGATGTCGACAAAGCCATCGCACAGTGGAAAACCGTTGCTAGGCTTAGTCACTTGTTTTTCGACGGCAACGAAGTGCATCTGACGTTCATTCCAATGAAACAAGAGTAGGGGAATTACTCCCCTCGCCTCGCTTGTCCGTCATTCCCGCGCAGGCGGGAACCCAGTCATCACACGCACTCCACTGGATTCCCCCCTGCTCGGGAACGACGAACTGGCGTGGCTCATGGGGCTGGCGTGGCTCATGGGGCTGGCGTGGCTCATGGGGCCATCGAGAAAACCTTTGTCGCTGCAACGCTTTCCGTTGCGACTTGGCTGGGAAGACAATGGGTCGTTCTTTTCGTCGATTGAGATCGGGCTGAGGACGTCGTCGAATCGATTTGGAAAGCAAAAAGGGGACGCAGCGGACGCAGCTCAATTCGCGTCGATTGAGCTTTTTCACTGGCTTGCCATGCTACCATGATCGCGGATGCCCGCTTCAATACCCCTTCTGGGCCGCTGATCTGTTAGACCAAAACAATGAACTGCGTACCCTTATTTCCGGTCCAAACACCGAGTAATTAAGTGTCGATGTTTGCGAGGGACGGTATTTCTCGTTAAACTGTTCGCGGAGGCCCAAAATGGACATTTACACGGATAACATCCAAAACCTTCCAGAACTTGACAAGTTATTACTTGTTCAGCGTATTTGGGACGACTTAGCTTTATCGGACACAATCCCATTGCCTGATTGGCTTGTGTCGGAAACAAGACGACGACGCGAAGAACTGATTGAGAATCCAAACCTGGGACATTCACAGGAAGAGGTTTTTAATCGTATTCGGGTATGGCGAGATGGCTAGAGTCCCGCGTTTCCACCCCCTCTTCACTAATGATGTATTGCGATCCGCAGATTGGTATGAAGGCAAAACGATTGGCCTTGGGGTTGACTTTACATTCAGGATCGAAAAGGGAATTCACGAACTGCTCGACGATCCCGATAGACGATCCAACATTCACTACGGATTTCGATACTGGGAGGAAAAACCATGACGGTAGAACAGGTAATCAATGACATTTCTGCATTGCCACCGGGCGACCAACTGCGAGTTGTGCAAGCGATTTGGGATCAACTTCCCAAGGACGTTGGCACGGAGCTGTCTGTTGCACAGCAAGCGGAACTAGAACGTCGATGGTCCGAATACAAGGCGGATCCATCTTCAGCGTTGACGGAGGACGAATTTAAAGAACGCATTCGGAATTTACGACGTCGATGAATGCGAAGCTCACCTCCGAAACCCAAGAGGATGTTTTGCGAGGAATGGAATGGTTTGACAGGATTGCATTTGGCCTCGGCGACCAATTTGAATCTGAATTTTTTAGTGCACTTGAGCGTATTAAACAGGATCCAAATCTATTCGCAGCCAACGATGCCGGTTACCGTCCATGCCGACTAAAGCGTTTTACTGCCGTGCTCTATTTTCGTATTGATGGTGATTTGATTATCGTCGTTGGACTTTTCACAAGCGGCGAGGACGAGACCATGCTGCTAAGACGCGGATAATCCTGGTTTCAGACGCGTGATACTTGACTTTGGCCTAGATTCCTCGATGTTTAAGCCCTTGCGAGGCGGAAACATGTTGCGATCACTAAACAGGTGTTGTGAATGAGTCTTTATTTTTCACGCGGTGGTAAAAATCTAACACTTGGAATGCAAGACTTCCTAGAAGCTATTTCGACCACGCTTGAAAAACTGCCGGCGGTCCGAAAGGTGCTTGCCGTACCTCCAGATCACACTCGCATGGACTCTCAGGCGGGCCCGATCATGCATGCCGCCTTGAAGGTGCTCGGAAAAAAACTGACCGATGTTATGCCTGCATTGGGAACGCATTCCGCCATGAACGAAGAAGAGCTGACCAAGATGTACGGCGACTTCCCTCGCGATCTCATTCGGGTACATCACTACCGAACCGATGTCGACACGTTGGGTTATGTGGAGTCTGACTTTGTGCGAGAGGTAACAGAAGGGTATTACGACAAACCTTGGCCCGCTCAGGTCAACAAAATGATCTCGCAAGGAGACCACGATCTGATCCTTTCGATCGGCCAAGTTGTCCCACACGAAGTCATTGGGATGGCGAATTACACCAAGAACATTTTCGTTGGAACAGGGGGCAGCGACGGAATCGACGGCAGCCACTATTTAAGTGCGCTTTATGGGATGGAACGCGTGATGGGGCGATGTGAAACACCCCTTCGCAAGATCCTCAATCGCGCTGCCGATTTGTTTCTGACTCATCGGCCTGTTGTCTACGTGCTAACGGTTGTCGAGTCAACACCCGACCAAGGTCCGGTCGTTCGTGGTCTGTATGTGGGTGATGACCACTCGGTCTTCTATACCGCAGGTGAACTCGCGGCTCAGGTCAATTGTTTTCGCATCCCAGAAGCTCCGAAGAAAATGGTCGTCTGGATGGATCCCAGCAAGTACAAAAAAACTTGGGTCGCGAACAAAGCAATCTATCGGACTCGAATGGCAATCGCAACGGGTGGCAAATTAGTGGTCATCGCTCCCGGCGTCGAGAAGTTTGGCGAACACGAAGATGTGGACAGCTTGATTCGCCGATACGGGTATCGAACAACGCCTCAGGTGATGGACCTTGTCGCCAAGAATCCTGATTTGGCAGCCAATCTATCGACTGCGGCACACCTAATCCACGGCTCAACGGAAGAGCGATTTGAAGTCGAATATTGCCCAGGCAAACTCACTCGCGAAGAGATCGAATCGGTAGGATATGGTTACGGAGAAAGCAAAACAGCCATTGCGGAGTATCGAATCGATGAGAGTCAAGATGGGTGGAACACGAGTCGAAGCGGCGAACGGTTCTATTTCATTCGCAACCCTGGACTAGGTCTTTGGATGGACGAACACCATCCGCACGCATTCTAACCAAGCACGATATGATTGAAGCCAAAAATACACAACGCGCCGTCGTTCGCATCGACTATGACGGGCGAGTCCACAAACTATTCCAAGGCCCCAAGGCTCAGGAAAGATTTGACAACGAATGCAAAGTCTTGATCTATCTCGAAAATCGCAAATGTCCATTTGTCCCTCGACTTTTGTCCGCAGACCCCAAGACGCTTGAGATCGTCACGAGCAATTGCGGGGCTCGCGTTGAGCGTCTCAGCGATGAGAAAGTCAAGTCGATCTTTGGCGAGTTGGAAGCGTTTGGGGTTCGGCACGATGACGCGTTTCTAAGGAATATTACGTACAGGGCGTCGGACGGACGCTTCTGCCTAATTGATTTCGAGTTCTCCACCATCTTGGCGAACTTGGCGAACCCGGATACGGCCGAATCGACCGACGCAAGGCAAGTCGATAACATCGCCACTGCCTCCAAGACTGCCAATCGACCGGTCGAAATTCGGTGGTCGGCCATGACTCATCCGGGCACTTTTCGTACGAACAATGAGGATCGTTTTCTGGCCATGCTGGTGGATCAACGTGGCGTGCGCTACTTGGGCAAGGATGGACAGGCGAATTCACGAGACGCGGATATCTTGTTCGCGGTCGCTGACGGGATGGGGGGCGAAAGGTCCGGTGAACTGGCAGGAAAAATCGCTCTCGACAATATCACCAAGATCTTACCGAGAACGTATCTACTTACCGACGAACACTTGGTTGAGTCAGCCCCGGTGATACTCAAAGGACTCGTCTCGGCGATTCATAACGAACTGGTCATGCTCGGCCAATGGGATGCGCAGTGCACCAACATGGGGGCGACACTGACTTTGGCATGGATTCATCGTAGCACCGTCCTGTTCGCACACATTGGCGATACTCGGCTGTACCATTTCCACACTGTCTCTAACAAAAATGACAAAGGGCAGGCAACGATTGAGATGTCACAATTGACGGACGACCATACCTATGTTGGCTGGCTGCGTCGAACAGGGAAACTCAATGAACGAGAGGCTCGGTTCCACCCTCGCAAGAATGTGCTCTCCAAAGCGTTGGGAGCAGGAAATCAATTTGTTGAGCCGCAATGCGGAATGTTCGAGTTGCAGCCCGGCGACAAATTAGTACTGTGTACGGACGGAATCACGGATGGTCTCTGGGATCGGGCGGTACGTGATTTGATCCTCAACCCGGAATCGTCCATGGCAGACTTAACACCAGCTCAACGTTTGGTCCTGTCGGCGGTATCTGAATCCGGCAAGGATAATGCGACTGCGATTGTGATTGAAACTTGAGAAATCACTTGTGTTTTTAGCGATTTACACTAGGGTTGTCCCCTTGTTTCGTCTGCACATGCGACCCACGCCAAACTTCAGACGAAATGAGAACAATTTATTACGACACAGCCGACAATACGACACAGCCGACAAAGGGTGCAGGCACGCCGTGCCGTTCGCAGTCGAGCTATTGCCAGAATTCTAGGTGGACGGCACATGGAATGTGCCTACTACTTTGGTGGACGGCACATGGAATGTGCCTACTAGTGCGCCTTTGAAGGCGTCGAAACGGGAGGGTGTAAGTCCCTTCATGGGTTTGATTTGAACCCATTAACTGAAAGTAACTGCGTTCCTGCAAGGGGAGGTGGAGAGCAAC